>NZ_JAYLLN010000038.1:0-36888 GCF_037126265.1 Sphingobacterium tenebrionis | reverse complement strand
TGCTGAAAAGTACAAAACATCGACTTGCAGCCTAATATTGCTCATGAAATTATAATGGAGCTCCAGAAAGCTATAAAACAGAAGAAGGTGCCTTTTTAGACACCTTCTTCCTAATTTATTTTAATAGTATCTACTAGTATAAAGTAAATTCTACACGTCTGTTTTGTTGACGACCTTCTGCAGTTGCATTGGTAGCGATAGGTTGGTTAGGACCGTAACCTGTAGCTTCGATGCGGGAAGCGTTAGCACCTTTAGATACTAAATACGCTTTTACTGATTCAGCACGCTCTTTAGACAAACGTAAGTTTGTTTGCATAGAACCTGTGTTGTCTGTGTGACCAGCAAGTTTCAAGCTGAAGTTTTTCTCGATCAATAAAGCAGCAACTCTATTCAATGATGCGTAAGAAGTAGGACGGATAGTCGCTTTACCTAAATCGAATTCTAGGTTTTTGATCGCCTCATCTACTACTTTTTTATCTTCTTCCGTAACAACGATTTTCTCTACTACTTTAGTTTCGTTTTTCATTTCTGGAAGTGGACATCCTGAACCATCTACTTTAGTTCCAGCAGGTGTGTTCGGACATTTGTCGAATTTATTCGCAA
Source organism: Sphingobacterium tenebrionis (assembly GCF_037126265.1). Classification (NCBI taxonomy): domain Bacteria; kingdom Pseudomonadati; phylum Bacteroidota; class Sphingobacteriia; order Sphingobacteriales; family Sphingobacteriaceae; genus Sphingobacterium; species Sphingobacterium tenebrionis. The sequence goes on along the minus strand of NZ_JAYLLN010000038.1, from coordinate 36,285 downwards.
CACCATCACCATCATCATCTTTCAAATCGTTATTGATTGTAGAGATTTCAGATTTCAATTGTTCGTTAGCAGCCATCAATGCATCACGTTCTGCTTTCAATTCGTCATAGTTAGCTTTGATTGTCGCTACTGGGTTGCTGTTTCCTAAGTAAGGTTTGCTACCATCACCCAAAGCGATCTCTAAACCTGCGTGAGCATAAGAGAATAGGTCGTTTTTGTATTGACCACCCGCTTTACCATCGAAATCCTGGTTAGCCCAGTTCAATTGGTATCCTAAATCGATGTTGATTCCTTTAGCTACTGCGAATTTGAAACCAGCATCAACTGGTACGTATAGTTTAGTTTGAGATTCTGCAGTTGCAGCAGTTCCATCAGCTGTTGTTGTAGTTGTTTCGAAGTTCATCGCACCTAAACCAACTGCCATATAAGGCTTGATGATGCTGTTGAAGAATCTCCAGTTCGTGTTCGCTGCAGTGAATTCACCAGATAGCGCAACAGACCAAGGAAGTTTAGTTTCAAATTCAGAAACCATCGTACCTGTTGCATTTTCATTTACACCAGCTACTTTACCACCTAGGTATTGTGCTTTCAATCCGAAAGATGGGGAGATTTGTTTTTTGATGTATGCGCTGTATCCAACATTGTGCTTCAATTTATCGAAACCATCTCTGTTGAATCCGAAGATGTTAGATTGGTTCAACACACCAGCATTGATTCCGATAGACCAGGTTCTGTATTCTGTTGAAGGACCTAAGATCGTCGTTCCATCTACTGTAGTGGTGTTTTGAGCGAATGCTGAAGTTGCAAGTAGACCCGCTACTGCAAGCATGCTAGCTTTTTTAAAGTAAAGTGTTTTCATATATGTTTTATGCATTTTGCCATACATGACAAAATTGTTGCCAAAATGTTTGTATCCTGGCAACAATTATTTACTCGAGAAAATTTTTGTAGTTATTTTGCTATAAGAACTCTAGCGAAGAAAGTAGGGATTTGGATGTTAAATGCCAGTTTCTTAATGACATTACCCTCCGTCCACTGGCGGAAAACACTCTTTTTACTTTTTGTAAGCAATAAAATATCCACTTGCTCATCAATTAGGACGGATGTGATGCCCTGTGCAACACTTTCCTTCTTGCCCATGAACAAGGTCTGTGGTTTGATGATGTAGGAAATATCATGGATTTGCAGTTCCGATTCGATACGGTTGATCCAGTTTTTGAAATCAACATCGATATCCTTGATGGCTCTATCGGAAGCATTCACATGGATCAAGATCAATTGATAATCTACCTTGAACAAGGGAATGGCCTGCGCTAAAGCTGTTAATTCCGCCTCTTTGAAATTACAAAGCAAGGCGATCTTGTTTTTCTTATAGGTTTTTGCAGAATCAGGAATGGCCAAAACTGGTGTTGTGGTATTCATGATCGTATCGTAGGTATTACTGCCGATAAAAACAGCTTCTAATCCAGAAGAACCTTGTGTGCCCATAACCACTGCTTCATAAGCCGTTGCATTGGTTACCGCTTTGATCTCATCATAAAGATTCCCTTCTTTAAACAATCCTTCGATGCTAAGCCCAGGGAATTTAGTCCGGTATTCGTTCAACAGGTCTTCCATGTTTTGTTTGGCCTCTGGAACACGAGGGTCAATTAGAGGAGACTCTCCGGTCACATTGGCGTAGCTGTTGGAATGCTGCGAGAAAACGTGAATAAGGTCGATGCTATGTCCAGCATCCTTGGCCAATTCGCAAGCGTAGTTCAACGCTGTATTGGAATATTCAGAGAAATCAATAGGTATTAGTAATTTGCCCATGAGCTATTGTTTATAATGTTTTAAACTTTTTCAAAAAATGCAGGTTTGTTCAATTCCAGTGCGATGGCCTTGGAAACCGAAGACTTGAACAAACGTTCAAAGAATGTTTTTCGGCTTGGAGTAACCAGGATGATGCTTGGGTTGACCTGGTCGATGAGGTTGTTCACCACTTCTGGCACGGTATCCAAGGATTCATCATCGCTATGAACCTGTTCAGAAATACTGTTCACTTGACCAATACCCACCATTTCACGGATGTTGAACGCCCAAGAATTCAAGGTATCATCCACATTCTGTTTCTTGTTGCTATCCTTGAATACATGGATCAAGGTTAGTTCATCCACATTGGCAATCCATTTCATGTAGGCTTTTAAAGTGTCCAATTCCTCAGGTTTGAAATTGGTCAATAAAGCCACATGTGTATTGTCCAGTTGGGTAGGTTTATTAGGAATAACCAAAACCGGGATTTCAGATTTGGCAGCCACCGCAAGGGTGGTACTTCCATAGTAGATCGGTTTATGCTGGCTTTCGCCGGATGCACCCATGATGATCATGCCATAGTTGTTGTTGCTGGATAATTCGGTCAGCTTATCGATGATCAGGCTGCGGGAGCATTCAAAGGTAATGGAAAGACCAGGGTGTCGCTGCAGTAATTCATCCTTCAATTCCTGGATAGATTCATCTGCTTTGAGCGTCGGATCATTCGGTTCTTCCGCTCCTTCATCCAATACCGAAGAAGTGGTGTAGCTATGTAATAAATGTATGCCGTAATCTTTGGATTCCGCCAGTTCGCAAGCGTATTCTGCAGCGTATTTTGCATTGCTGGAGAAGTCCGTTGGAACGATAATGGTCATCTTCATGTATTTCGAGTCTATGTTTTTCAGTGTTTAAATTTACTAAAATTATCCCTATTTTTAGTAGTTTTGCGTTAAAATTCATATATCATCACCAATGACAAGTAGAGAAATTCGTCAGGCTTTTTTAGATTATTTCAAGAGTAAAGGACATCAGATTGTTCCATCGGCACCAGTAGTGGTAAAAAACGACCCCACCTTAATGTTCACGAACGCGGGCATGAACCAGTTCAAGGATTTGTTTTTAGGGGAGGCCGCCATTAAATACCCACGTGTGGCCGATACGCAACGTTGTCTTCGTGTATCTGGAAAGCATAACGATTTGGAAGAGGTGGGGATAGATACCTACCACCATACCTTGTTTGAAATGCTAGGGAATTGGTCCTTTGGCGATTACTTCAAGAAAGAGGCAATTGCTTGGGCTTGGGAACTGTTGACCGAAGTATTCAAACTGGATAAGGACCGTCTATACGTGACGATTTTTGAGGGCGATGCTGCTGAAGGTTTGGAGCGGGATATGGAGGCTTATGATTTCTGGAAGGAACTGATTGCAGAAGATCGCATCCTTCTTGGAAACAAAAAAGATAATTTCTGGGAGATGGGTGACATGGGGCCATGTGGTCCATGTTCAGAGATCCATTACGATATGCGTCCGGATTCGGAACGCGCAGTTGTTGCTGGTCAGCAATTGGTGAATGCGGATGATCCGCAGGTGATCGAAATCTGGAACTTGGTATTCATGCAGTTCAACAGGTTGAAAGATGGTTCGTTGGTGCAATTGCCAGCGAAACATGTAGATACAGGGATGGGTTTCGAGCGCTTGGTTCGTTGTATCCAAGGAAAATCTTCCAACTATGATACGGATGTGTTCCAACCATTGATCCAGTTTATCGCGGAGAAATCAGGGATTGTTTATGGAGCAGATGAAAAAACGGATATCGCGATGCGCGTATTATCCGACCATATCCGTGCGGTGAGCTTTGCCATTGCAGATGGACAATTGCCATCCAACAATAAGGCAGGTTATGTAATCCGTAGGATATTGAGAAGAGCCGTTCGCTATGCCTATACCTTCCTGAATTTCAAAACACCGTTTATCCATGAGTTGGTGCCCGTTTTGGCGCAGCAGTTCAAAGGGGTGTTTGATGAACTATACCAACAGCAGGATTTTGTTGAAAAGGTCGTATTGGAAGAAGAAGTATCTTTCTTGCGTACCTTGACCGCAGGTATACAACGATTTGAAAATTATATTGAAACCAATTCAAATATTGATGGCAACTTTGCTTTCGAGCTGTTTGATACCTTCGGATTTCCGATCGACTTGACCGAGCTATTGGCAAGAGAAAAAGGACTTTCGGTAGATATGGACGGTTTTCAAAAGGCATTGACTGCCCAAAAAGAACGCTCTCGTGCGGCTACGGCCATTGATACGGGCGATTGGGTACTGGTAAATGAAGATCAGGAAAGTGAATTTGTGGGCTATGATCAATTGACAAGCCAAACAGAGATCCTGAAATACCGTAAAGTATCTGCCAAAGGAAAAGAACAATATCAGTTAGTGCTTGCCGAAACACCTTTTTATGCAGAAGGTGGTGGTCAGGTAGGCGATACAGGTTATTTACGCTCACTTGAATCTAACGAGAAAGTAGCGATCGTGGATACGAAAAAAGAGAATGGCCTGTTCATTCATTATATGGATCAATTGCCGACCAGTTTGGAAGGTGGTTTTGAAGCTGTAGTGAATGTGGCAAAAAGGAAAGATACGGAAGCGAATCACTCGGCAACCCACTTGATGCATGCGGCACTGAAGCAGGTATTGGGCGAGCATGTCAACCAAAAGGGATCTTTGGTATCCCCGGATGTGCTGCGTTTTGACTTTTCCCATTTCTCCAAATTGAGCTATGAGGAGATCAAACAGATCGAAGATATCGTAAATGCGAAGATCAGAGAGAATATCCTGTTGAAAGAGGAACGCAATGTGCCGTATCAGAAAGCGATAGAATCGGGAGTTACTGCATTGTTCGGTGAGAAATATGGTGATCATGTACGTGTGATTACGTTTGATGATGCATATTCCAAAGAACTTTGTGGTGGTACGCATGTAAAAGGAACGGGAGAGATCGGTTTCTTTAAGATCATGTCGGAATCGGCTGTTGCAGCAGGGGTAAGACGGATCGAGGCTATTACCGGTACCAAAGCGGCTCAGGTAATCCGTGAATATTTTGAATTGATGGGTAATTTCAAGGAATTATTGAACAATCCAAAAGATTTTGTTTCGGCTTTAAGCAAAGTGATCGATGAAAATCATTCCTTGAAGAAAGAGATCGAAAATTACATCAAGGAGAAATCCCAAGGATTGATGAATGATCTGAAATCCAAATTAGAGCAGATTGATGGGGTGAATTATTTGGCTACCGTAGTGGAATTGCCGAATGCCGATGCGGTAAAAACATTGGCATACACCTTAAAAGGTGCCGTTGATAACTTATTTTTGGTATTGGGTGCTGATTTTGATGGAAAACCAAGCTTAACGGTGATGATCTCTGATGGTTTGGCCAAAGAAAAGGGATACCATGCCGGAAATATCGTTCGCGAGTTAGCGAAAGAGATCCAAGGTGGAGGTGGTGGTCAGCCATTCTTTGCCACTGCCGGCGGTAAAGATGCCAAAGGATTGGAAAAGGCCATTGCAAAAGCAAGGGAATTCGTAAAATAAACAAGATGAATAAATTTGTAAAACATGTGGGAATATTCAGCAGCTTGCTGTTGGGGCTTTCCGCATGTTCCAATAAAGATACCATTCTGGTAACCGGAGAGATCAATAATCCGGGTAATGTAAAAGTAGTGAACTTCTTTGAGGGCGACCGGAAATTGGATTCCACCTTTATAGCAGATGGAAATCGATTTAAATTTGAAAGACCAGCCACGCAAGAACGCTTATTGACCTTGCAGGTAGGGAACAATAGGTATCCCATTATCCTGGAACCAGGGAAGGAACTAAAGTTTGTGGTAGATCTGCAACAACCGGAGACCTATGATGTTCAAGGATCTGATCTTACCCAGAAATTAAAGGAATTTGCGCCATTGAAATCGAGGATCGATTTTGTGCGGGACTCGCTGCAGCAGGTTTTCACCAAGGCTACTGCCGAAATGGGAAGTAATGAAGTGCAGAATCTCCGTGCTGAAATGCTGATGAAATTTGAGCCTTATTTCAAGGATTACACGGCTAAGGCGGTTGACTTTGCGAATAAGAACAAGGATCTGGCCGGTTTCTATGCCATGACCACATTAGATCCTGAAATGTCGGAAAGTGAATTGATCACCTATACCGACCAGATCAAGGATCTGTTTGTGGAGAACAGGTATGTGAATGAATTCCGTGCCGAAGTGGATAAATTGAGGAAATTGGCGGTTGGGCAAAAAGCACCTGAAATCACGGGTTATACACCTGATAATAAAACAGTGAAGCTTTCTGATTATAAAGGTAAAGTTGTACTTGTGGATTTTTGGGCATCCTGGTGTATGCCATGCCGGGAAGAAAACCCTAACCTGGTCAACCTTTATGCAAAATTAAAGGATAAGAATTTTACTATCCTTGGGGTTTCCTTGGATGATAACCCGGGATCCTGGATGCGCGCCATTTCAGATGATCAGTTAACATGGACAAATATCTCCGATCTGAAGGCCTGGAGTTCGCCTTTGATTATCGATTATTCCATTAAAGGGATACCAGCATCGTATATTTTGGATACCGAAGGAAAGATCATAGCCAAGAATTTAAGAGGCAAATCATTGGAAGATTTCTTAACTAAATATTTAAATTAAGAAAAAGCCATTGTTAAGTATTTTTTACCACTTAACAATTTGGTAATATTTGGTTAACTTTATTTTATGATTAAGTACATATCTTAGCAAAAAATATTCAGAATATGGCTAATAAGCAAAAGATACTGGTTGTTGATGATGAGGCAGATATAGTTGAATTAATTTCCTACAATTTAACTAAAGAAGGTTACCAGGTATTTACCGCACCAAATGGAAAAGTGGCTTTAAAAGTAGCTAAAGAATCCAACCCCGATTTAATTATTTTAGATGTGATGATGCCTGAGATGGATGGTATCGAAACATGCCGTTTATTAAGGGCTCTTCCAGAGTTCAAGCAGACCTTTATGGTATTCTTGACCGCTAGGAGCGAGGAGTATTCGGAAATTGCGGGATTTCATGTTGGGGCGGATGATTATATTGCCAAGCCGATTAAACCACGCGCTTTGATGAGCCGTATCAATGCGATCTTACGTAGAAATGCTGCAGATAACATTGATGATTCAACAACCGATAAATTGGAGATTTCCGATCTGGTTATTGATAGGGATTCCTTCTTGGTTTACCGTGGCGAAGAAAAGTTTGTATTGGCGAAGAAAGAATTTGAATTATTATATCTTTTGGCATCTAAACCAAATAAGGTTTTTTCAAGAGAGCAGATACTAAAAGCCATCTGGGAGGATTCGGTGGTTGTTACAAATCGTACGATCGATGTGCATATCCGAAAACTCCGAGAAAAAATAGGCGATACCTATGTAACCACTGTTAAAGGAGTGGGTTATAAATTTGAACTCGACAAATAAAATATTTTTTCACAGAACCGAACCTAGTTCGGTTTTTGTTTTTATTAAATGTGCAATCGATTGCGCGGAAAATATTTATATTTGGCGCGTATTTAACACGAAACTTAAATTAAAATAATCAAATATGTGTGGAATCGTCGGTTATACCGGAACGCGACAAGCCTATCCAATCGTTATTGATGGCTTAAAGAAATTAGAATATCGTGGTTATGACAGTGCCGGTGTTGCACTTCAACAAGGCGATAAATTGCAGGTGTATAAAAAGGCTGGTAAAGTTGCAGCTTTGGAAGAATTTGTAGGCGATCAATCCACGGCTGGCACCACAGGAATTGGTCATACCCGTTGGGCAACCCACGGCGAGCCTTCAGACCGTAACGCACATCCCCATTATTCCAAATCTGGAAAATTGGCCATGATCCACAATGGTATCATTGAGAATTATGCCCAGATTAAGAACGAATTGCTAAAAGACGGCTATGAGTTCCATTCGGATACGGATTCGGAGGTTTTGTTGAATTTTATTGAAGACATTAAAGAGAACAATGATTGTAGCTTGGAAGAGGCTATCCGTATAGCCTTAAAACGCGTGACAGGAGCTTATGTAATCCTTTTGATTGCGGCGGATCAACCTGATACGATCATTGCAGCGAGAAAGGGAAGTCCATTAGTGATCGGTATTGGTCAGAATGAGCATTTCTTAGGTTCTGATGCTTCGCCGATGTTGGCATATACCAAGGAAGTAGTCTATATCAATGATTATGAATTGGCGATTGTTAAGCCTGACGAATTGATTCTGAAGAATCTCGGTAACGAGATCATCACGCCTTTTGTTCAGAAATTAGACCTTGAATTGGCAGCGATCGAGAAGGGTGGTTTCGACCATTTCATGTTGAAGGAAATCTTCGAACAACCGATCACCATTGCGGATTCGCTAAGAGGACGTTTGGTATTGAACGAGGACCGTATTATTCTAAGTGGTATCGATGCGATCAAAGATAAATTAATGGCGGCTCGTAGGATCATTATTGTTGCTTGTGGAACAAGCTGGCATGCAGGTCTGGTTGCAGAATATGTGATCGAGGAGCTGTGCCGGATCAATGTGGAAGTGGAATATGCATCTGAATTCCGTTATAGAAACCCTATTGTTGATGCGGATGATGTGATTATTGCTATTTCCCAAAGTGGGGAGACTGCAGATACCCTGGTCGCTTTGGAAAGAGCAAAACAGCAGGGAGCGACCATTTTTGGTATTGTGAATGTGGTAGGTTCTTCCATTGCGAGGATTTCCCATGCAGGTTGTTATACCCATGCTGGACCGGAGATCGGGGTGGCGAGTACCAAGGCATATACTGCGCAATTGGCTGTATTAATGCTGTTGGCATTAAAAGTTGCCAAAGAAAAAGGTACCATATCTGCAGAACGCTTTACCGAACTATCGCAGGAATTGAACAATATTCCGGAGAAAGTGCAATGGGTATTGGATAATGAAGTGGATAATATCAAAGCGATCGCTTTTAAATATAAAGATGCGCATGATGTGCTTTATTTAGGTAGAGGCTATAATTTCCCTACTGCCTTGGAAGGTGCATTAAAATTGAAGGAAATTTCCTACATCCATGCAGAAGGATACCCAGCTGCGGAAATGAAACATGGTCCAATCGCATTGGTCGATGATCAACTTCCGGTGGTGTTTATTGCGAGTAAGGATGCTTATCATGAAAAAATCGTCAGCAATATCCAAGAAATCAAAGCGCGTAAGGGAAAGGTTATTTCCGTGGTTTCTGAAGGCGATGAGATTACCCCGAGCATCTCGGATGATGTAATGTTCGTACCTGTTGTTGATGAGGTGATCGCCCCATTATTGACCGTGGTTCCTTTACAGTTGCTTTCTTATTATATCGGTGTTTATCGTGGTTTGGATGTTGATAAACCAAGAAATCTAGCGAAATCGGTTACAGTAGAGTAGGAGGTTTATGGGGTACATCAATAAAATTCCATTAAGCCGTATTGGATACGACTTTATTCCGCAGGCTTATCTGCCTGAAGGAAAAGATGAATATTATCTACGATTTAAACAACAGAAAAACGAAAAACAATATCGGAACCTAACGGAGGAAGAGATCCAGATCTTGGAGTCCAATAGTAATGAATCTACCAATTGGAATGATGTACTGGTGACGGATAAGTTTCTTCCGCGCCAGATCAAAAGATCCAAATTCTATGGCTTGGTCCGTATCGGTGATATGGAGGAGGTCTATCTGGAATACAGGGATATCCGTTTAGCTGTTGGGATCTATAATTCCCAAGTGATCAGTTGTGATATCGGTGACTGTGTTGCCCTGCATCAGGTGCGCTACATTGCACATTATATCGTGGGCAATGAAGTGATCCTGTTGAATGTGAATGAAATGGAGACCAGTTCCAACGCGAAGTTCGGGAATGGGATCTTGAAGGAGGGGGATCAGGATTACAGCCGGATCTATCTGGAACTGTGCAATGAGAATGGTGGCCGATCGGTATTGCCATTTGATGGCATGCAGGCGGCCGATGTTTACCTCTGGACCAGAAACAGACAGGATAAGAAATTGCAGCAGCGTTTTTGGGATATCACGAATAACGGTTTTGACACGGCTAGGGGATATTATAGTGAAATTGGGGATCGTACGGTCATCAAGAATTCGCATACCATCAAAAATGTGAAGATCGGATCTGATGCCTATATCAAGGGGATTAGTAAGCTTAAGAATCTAACCGTAAATTCTACTGCTGAGGCCTACACGCAGATCGGTGAAGGATGTGAGTTGGTGAATGGGATCATCGGTTATGGATGCCGGGTGTTTTACGGTGTTAAGGCGGTGAGGTTTATATTATCTTCTTATTCGCAATTGAAATATGGCGCGCGTTTGATCAACTCCTTTTTGGGAGATAATTCGACCATATCCTGTTGTGAGGTATTGAATTCCTTGATCTTTCCGGCGCATGAGCAGCATCATAACAATTCTTTTCTATGTGCGGCATTGATCAAAGGACAGAGCAATATGGCTGCTGGAGCTACGGTTGGTTCCAACCATAATTCACGTGGCGCAGATGGAGAGATCATTGCAGGTAGAGGATTCTGGCCGGGCTTATGTGTCAGTCTGAAGCATAACTCCAGGTTTGCATCCTATACTTTAATTGTAAAGGGTGATTTCTTGCATGAACTGGATATCAAGATTCCTTTTTCGTTGATCAGTAATGATACGGCAAATGATCGGTTGGTGATTATACCAGGTTACTGGTTCATGTATAACATGTATGCCTTAATGCGCAATACCAATAAGTTCATAAACAGGGATAAACGGAGTTTTAAGAACCAGTATTTTGAATATGATATTTTAGCACCGGATACGGTGAATGAGCTTTTTACTTCCTTAAAAGAGATCGAGATTGCCGTAGGGCATTCGATTAACTCTACGGATGCGATATCTTGGTTAGAAGGGGAAGGCGATTCTAAGGTGGAGATCACGCTGCAGAATGCGGAATTTTCGAAGCGGAAGGTGGTTTTGATGAAGCCAAGGGAGTCTTATAAATTGTTCAGGAAGTTGATTCGATATTATGCGGTTTGTCAGATCTTGGATCAGGTTGAGCCGGAATATTTTGAAGCTTTCTGTGCCTCGATTTCGGATCTTGAGGTTAAGCGGGAGGAATTTGAGAATATTGGTTCGCAGTTGATGCCGGTTTCGAAATTGGATACGTTGTTGGGGGATATTAAGGAGGAGAGACTTGACTCCTGGACGGATATCCATCATCGGTACCATGAAATCAGTGCGGATTATTTAAGGGATAAGTTGATCCATGCGGTAGCTTCCTTGGAGGAGGTGACTGCTATTTCTGCTTCCAAATGGGATCGTGGTTTTTGGGAGGATGTGTTGGATGAGGCTCTGGAGACCAAGACTTGGATCTGTGAGGAGATCTATAAATCGAGGAGCAAGGATTATAGTAATCCGTTTAGGCTGATGGTTTATGAGAATGAAGAAGAGATGAATGAGGTAGTGGGAAGATTGGAGGATAATAGTTTTATCAATCAGCAAACAGCGGAATTGGAGAAGTTTAAGGCTGCTGTGGATGGTATTAGAGCGGTGATTGGGTTGAAGGTGGAAGAAGAGGGGTAGTAGGGAATCCCGTCATTCCGAGGAGGCACGACGAAGCAATCTTTCGTCGTGCCTTTTTTTGTTTTATTGAATGGTATTTTTTGTCGCTCTATTCGGTACTGTTTGTCATCCTAGGCGTTTCTTTTTGTCATCCTGAGCGAAGCCGAAGGATCTCTACGCTAGTGCACGAACAGATGCTTCGACTACGCTCAGCATGACAAGTTCAAAGATTGCTTCGTGCCTCGCAATGACGCTACTTCAGCTCTTTGATTTTTATGCTTCTAAAAGAAACATTATCCCCATGATCCTGCAGCAATATATGGCCTTGTTCGGCTTCGCCAAACCTTTCCCAATCCTTATACTTACTTCCGGCCACCAATTTCCTGAACTCTTCCGATCCCCTCACAAACTCCAACATCTTAAACCCATTCAAATAATAAGTCACCTTATTATTAGGCTCCACCACGATCCTTCCTCTGTTCCATACCCCAATTGGTTTACGAGGTCTAGGATTTCGATCCGAAGTAATCAGATCATATAACGACGCCAAAGTCCTATTCCCATTCTTTCCTAATTTTGCATCCGGATGCAAAGCATCATCCAAAATCTGAAATTCCGGTCCAATACTCGATCCAGCAGTCTTCTCATTCAAGGTCACAAAATACTTCACCCCTGAATTCGCCCCTGGTGTCAATTTAAAATCAAAGGACAGATCAAAAGCTTTGTACTGCTTTTCCGTAATAATATCCCCACCATTTGTAGATTCCCCACCATCCGATTTCTGAACCGAAATAATCCCATCCTTGATATTCCAGCCTTTCTCCGGAAACTTACTTCCTTTCGCACTTATCCATCCCGCATGATCCTTTCCATTGAACAACAGCTTATACCCATTCGCTTGCTCATCCCTACTCAATTGATTGGCATTGGTATTCACGATATAAACCTCTTTCGGAAAAGCCTTGGGTTTCAGATTCTCCGTCTGGATTTTTATATTCTTAAAATAAACCTTCTTTCCATCCAAATTATCCGGGATGCTATGTACCTGCAGCGCAATAAATCCAGTAGCATCCAAGCTATCCACTACATACGATGTCGGAACTCCATTGATCCAAGTCCTCGTCTCATTCCCAATGGCTTCAATCCGCACATGGTTGAATTCTTCTGCTTTATACGCATTCCGTGCCACTGGATTTAGATCCAATGGATATAACCATTCCCTTCTACCTTCATCATAAATCCCACCTGTCCAGGCACGCTCCGTAGGATCGATTTCTACTTGCCGACCATAAACCCTTCCTCTGCCATTATTCCCTTTAGGATCGATATGACTCCGCGTCTGAATGCCCGAATTGGTACTATTCCCTTCCAATTTAACCTCCAACTCCAGGATAAAATCGCCATATTCCCTATCGGTAACCAAAAAAGAATTTGGTGTTTTCTTGGTCATTACCCCTACGATACTATTATCTTCTACCAAATATTTGGCATTACCGCCGGCTGTTTTCCAGCCACTAAGGTCTTTGCCATTAAACAAGTCTTTCCAATTGCCGCTGCCACTTGAAGATTTGGTCGTACTGCAGGAAATGCCTACCGAAGATAATCCAAGAATTAAACAGGAGCTAAAAAATAGGCTACGAGGTCTTTTTAGATTTAACATGAGAATATGTGTAACAGGTTTATGATTATGTCAACAAATGATACCGAAATTAGGATTTTTTTTTAATTTTAAGATATAATCATAAAATTAACATAAACCTAGACGTTCAAATGATGAACCATCATTTTTCCCGAAGAAGTTTTATTAAGAAGTCGGTAATTGCTGGGGGAGCAGTAACATTGGCCCATAGTGGCATCGGCAATATCTTAATGGCCAAACCCAATGAGCGCGTTAATTTAGCGGCTGTAGGGATTGGAAACAGGGCTGCAGAGATTCTTTTGGAATTCCACAAGACCGGGCTTTGTAATATTGTGGCGCTTTGTGATACCGATATGGGTGCAAAGCATACTCAGGCAATTCTAGAGAAATTTCCGGAGGTTCCTCGCTTTCAGGATTTCCGAGTGATGTTTGATAAGATGGGGAGTCAGATCGATGCGGTATCCGTCGGAGTGCCCGACTTTTCGCATTTCCCGATTACCATGATGGCCCTGGATCTGGGTAAGCATGTATATGTAGAAAAGCCGATGGCAAGAACGTTCCAGGAAGTGGAGCTGATGATGGCCAAAGCAAAGAAAAACCCTAAATTGGCGACCCAAATGGGTAACCAGGGACATTCAGAAGCCAACTATTTCCAATTCAAAGCGTGGAAGGATGCAGGCATCATTAAGGATGTAACACAGATTGTAGGGCATATGAACATGCCTAGGCGTTGGCATGGCTGGGATGTGAACATGAAGAATTTTCCCACCGCAGAACCAATTCCAAGTACATTGGATTGGGATCTGTGGCAGATGCAGACTTTAGGACATAATTACAATAAGGATTTTATCAACGGCCAGTGGCGTTGCTGGTTTGATTTTGGAATGGGAGCCTTAGGTGACTGGGGAGCCCATATTTTGGATACCGCCCATGAGTTTTTGGATCTGGGTCTACCATCGGAAGTTTCGGCCATAAAATTAGATGGTCATAATTCTTTCTTTTTTCCGATGTCTTCTACTTTAAAATTCAGTTTCCCGAAACGTAAGCGCATGCCTGCTTTGGATATCATGTGGTATGATGGTTTGGATAACCTGCCGCCTATCCCAAATGGGTATGGCGTTTCTGGTCTGGATCCAAATATTCCGCCACCAAGTACCGGAAAAATGGAACCTGCCAAATTGAATCCTGGTAAAATAATATATTCCAAGGATTTAACGTTCAAAGGAGGGTCACATGGAAGTACATTGAGTATCATTCCGGAGGAAAAGGCGCAAGATATGGCATCAAAATTACCGGAAGTAGCGAAATCGCCTTCCAACCATTTTGCGAACTTCCTGAAAGCCTGTATGGGGCAGGAAAAAACGCGTTCGCCTTTTGAAATTGCTGGGCCTTTAAGCCAAGTGTTCTGCTTGGGCGTGATAGCACAGAGATTAAATACGACCTTTAAATTCGATCGAGAGAAAAAAGAGATCGTGAATGATAAATTTGCGAATGCGCTCCTGATGGGGCCACCACCTAAAAAAGGTTGGGAACAATATTATATCGTATAAAATAAAATAATAAATAAGAGATGATCAAACAATTAGCTTATGGACTAGCATTTACAGGGATGTTAGGAATGACATTAACATCATGTAATTCTGGTGCGCAAGAGAAAAAAGAAGAAGAAGTGCATAATCCAGCCTCACAAACCATTCCAGAAGAATCCAAAGACCTGTTGGGAAGATGGGATTTGACCGTTGATAAAGGTGGAAATCAAGTTCCTTCCTGGATTGAAATCAAGTTGTCCGGTTTCTCTACCTTGGTAGGATATTGGGTAGGGGATAGTGGCAGTAGCCGTCCAATCTCACATATAAAATTGGCCAATGGAAAGTTCTCCTTTGCCATTCCTCCACAATGGGAAGGTGGTGAAGGTGATTTCGTTATTGAAGGAGAATTGGCCGCTGGCGGACTGAAAGGTACAATTACCTCGAACAAAGGCGAAAAGTATAGCTTTACAGGTGTTAAAGCGCCTTATCTTGTACGTGCGAATGTACCTACTTGGGGAACTCCAGTGGAACTGTTCAATGGAAAGGATCTGACGAATTGGAAACCATCGAATGAGAACAATAAATGGGTAGTAAAGGATGGTATCCTGACCAATGAAGCAGCTGGTGCCAACCTGATCACCGAGCACAAATATGAAGATTTCAAGATCGATGTGGAGTTTAGGTATCCAGAAGGCAGTAATTCAGGCTTATACTTAAGAGGTCGTTACGAGGTTCAGATCGAGGACTCTCCTAAAGATAGACATCCCGGAGCCTTGTTTTTTGCAGGTGTCTATGGTTTCTTAGCGCCAAATGAGATGGTGGCATTGGGACCAAATGAATGGCAGAAAATGGAAATTACCTTGGTTGGAAGATTGGTGACCATCGTAGCGAATGGAAAAACGGTGATCAGTAATCAGGAAATCCCTGGAATTACGGGTGGCGCGTTGGATAGCAAGGAAGGCGAACCTGGACCGATTTATATCCAAGGTGACCATGGACCTATCGAGTTCCGCAAAATCACGATTACCCCCGCTAAATAATCAATTTATATGTCAGAAAAACTGCCTTTATAATTCCAATAAAGGCAGTTTTTTTTGAACAAATATGCCTGGTTTTTGTTCTATTATACAAAATCTTGTATAATCTTCAATATTAATTTCAGATGGACTATCTCAAAATTCCCAAATATTTTGCATCGAGTATGTTAATTTACTTTGCCATGAACAATCCTCTCTCTGCCCAGAACAAAGACTTAAATAATCTAAAGGACCCCAGATTAGAGGTCGTTTCATCCTTTGATAAATCGCAGCCTATAGGTGTTTCCGTGAGCTCGGATAATCGGGTGTTTGTTTCCTTCCCAAAAAGAGAGCCTTATACCATGGGTTTGGCCGAAATCGTAAATGGTAAGCGTACTGCTTTTCCTTCGGCTAAAAATGGCGAGGATCCTATCCTGAAACAAACTGATTTTATCAATGTTCAGGATATTTATGTGGATACAAAAGATGTGCTATGGGTACTGGACTCAAAACCTGCCTCCAACAGCTCCATTTTTGGAAAAGGAAGTTCAGATGAAAAAGATGGTGGGAAATTCACCCTTTATGGAATCGACCTTGCTGATCAGAATTCGGTTTCTAAATATGTATTTGAAGATCTGGACAAGGAAAAGTCTGCTTTGAATGATGTTCGGGTGGATACAGAAAAGCACATGGCTTACTTTTCAGATCCGGGTCAAGCGGGAATTGTAGTGTTGGACTTAAAAACAGGCAAGACAAGGACCGTGCTCAAAAACAGCCGATTTACGAAGGCAGATCCGAAGGTTGTTCTTTCTTATCAGGGCAAGGAAATGCGGGATGCGAAGGGCAATCCTTTCAAATCGAATGTGAATGGGATTGCATTGACAAAGGATAATAAATGGTTCTATTTTAAACCTATCAATGCCCATCATCTCTATCGAATAGAAACACAATATTTGGTGGATAGGGAATTATCAGATAAAGAACTGATCAGTAAAGTAGAAGATATGGGGGAAGTTGGTATTACCCATGGTTTGGTAGCTGATAAGGAAGGAAATATTTATCTGACGACTTCTTTGGATTACTCGATCAGAAGATTGACTCCGGAAGGAAGTTTAGAAATGGTCGTTCAGGATAGTAGATTGATCTGGCCGGATTCATTAGGTGTAGGATCTGATGGATATCTTTATTTCTCCTGTGCGCAGATGCAGTTGCTTCCAAACTGGAATAATGGTGAGGATAGGGTTGAGTATCCTTTCCAGGTGTATCGCGTTAAGGTGTTATAATAACTCCTAAACACCGATCTGAACAACAACAATATCCTCGTTTTGATAGGAGGGGTGGTAATGGCTAATGGAACCGGTACTTTTATAGTACCGCAATTCTTCATAAACTAACTTTTTTAATATTCCCTTACCTTTTCCGTGGATAAATTTGATCTCGGGATATCCCCAATAGATGGCGGCATCCAACATTTCTCTCAAATGATCCAGGCTTTCCGCCAATAACTCATCGATTTCGTAACTATCTAAATCGCCGATAAAAGCTTCAGCATGCAAATCGACAGTTTTAGGTGGGCGGGCAAGGGATCTAGCCATGGAATGGGAAATAGCTAATTATTGTTCGTTCAGAATTCCGGGTACCAATGCTTTTGCTGAATCAATCTTTTCGGATTCCAATAACGCGATATAATTTTTTAGGCGCTGATAGGTCTGCGATTGCGGTGCAAAATCTTCCAGGTAGTTATAGGCATCTTGAAAATAAGCGGCTATCTGTTCACTTTCAATGGCCGGGGTGTTGTCCATACCAATGGTCAGGGTAGTGAAATACCTATTGTATTGCTCTTTTGCCTCTTCGCCTACAACGGTGTTTTGCGTTGCTTTTGAGAAATCTTCCCACCAGATCACCCTTTGGACCAAAGATTGGTAGGGAATGGCGATGGCCGCATCTTCCGCATACCCCTCCATATTCTCTTTTCCTAATTGCTGAAGGTAGATTTCGAAGTTGGAAGAGATATAAGGGTAAAACTGTTCCTGAAGGTAGAATGGGTTTTGTTGAAGGCTGAACATCCCTTCGGATTGCCTTACGCGGAAGCCGTTGCTATTGATGGCTTTATAAACAGATTCCAATTCAGATGGAACGGATTTCTTTCCTCCATCAAATTCAATTCCCACTAAGGATTCATAATTTGTTTTATCATCGAATACATTCCGATTGGCATATAGGGAAACTTTATCCAAGTAGTCCAAGATGATGGATACGCCTTGATCATTCATCAAGGTATCCTCCTTATCTTCGAAAAGCTCCTTGAATTTTGCAGTGGCCTTGCTTACGCTGTTCACATCGCTTGAATCCAATGCCAGGATATAGTCTTCTAGTTTTTCTGCTTTGGTAAGTACGTGTTCTTTTCCATCAACGATTCGGATATCCGAAGAGTCCGTTTTGTTCTCATTGTTGGACACACAACTTGCAAAAAATAATACAAGCATTATATACCCTATGCTGAATCTCATGTCTTTCAATTTTATTATGTTTCAAACTTCGGTTAATTATCGACAGCATCCAAATTTTACCATCAATTCTTATGTCTTATTAACAACAATTATACATGGGGATTTGTGTTAGTTTATTGAATATTTGTATAAAGAGGATAGGTTTTAGGGTTTGATGATTGTGAATGTTAAATTATTGTCCAACTAATCAAGGGATTAATTTAATGTTTTAATGAGGGGCTTGAAGGTGACGGGTAAAGATTGTATATTTGTGCCACACAAAACAAAGGTGATACCTTTTCGGGGTGTAGCGTAGCCCGGTATCGCGCCACATTTGGGATGTGGAGGTCGTAGGTTCGAATCCTGCCACCCCGACGAAAGCCACTGATAATCAGTGGCTTTTCCTATTTTCGGACATATTTCGGGCAGAATACGTTTATTTCTCAGCTCAATATTAAGATAGAATAGGCTGTATAAAATCATGCGTGTCAAGCTTTTTTTGGAGAAATTATAAAAAATCAAGTGGACTAGGGGTGCGCTTTTTATCAATATCGGTAATGTGTGTATAGATCATGGTTGTTTTTATGTTTTCATGACCGAGCAGTTCCTGAACAATTCGGACATCAATACCAGATTGAATTAAATGTGTAGCGTACGAATGACGTAATGTATGTACTGTGCCTTCGGTTTTTATTTTCGCGTTAGCTAATGATTTTTTCAATACAAGTTGCACGCTACGTTCACTGTATCGATTTCCTTTTTCTCCTTCAAAAAGGTAGTTTGTAGGCTTATAAATCAAATAATAATCTCTTAAAATATCCAGTAATTTATCTGGTAAGGATACAATCCGGGCTTTGTTGCCTTTGCTTTGGTTGATTCGGATAATCTTTTCAGAAGATCGTATATCTTCTATCTTGAGGTTCAGCAATTCGTTTAGGCGAAAGCCACAACTATAAATGGTCATTAATATCGCTCTATGCTTAATATTGTTGGTGCTATCTAATAATTGTCGAATTTCTTCTTTGGAAAAGAATTTGGGCAGTTTAGAAAACGATCTTTTGGGATATAAGTAATCGAGCTGAACCTTTTGGTTAAGTGTCAATTCGTATAGCTTCTTAATAGCCCCAACTAAACCTTTCTGATAGGAAACACTGATCTGCTCTTTTTGAACTTTTTCGTTGATGAAAGATTCTATAGCTCTCACGGGCACATCTTTTAAGGATGGATATTCATTGAGATGCTTCAAAAATAGGCTAGCATAGTCCATATATGACTTAATAGTATTCTTGGCATATCTCTGTGTATTCAATTTTGTTTGAAATGTTTTCAATATAACTTCGCTTTCCATATTTACAATAACTAGGAAATAATAAGATTTGTTTCGCTATTCATGATTTTTATATTAATCAAACGGTTAAATAATAGCGTATTGTATTATATTTAATGCTTGTGACACGCAATTCGTTTATAGAGATGGATTAGCGAATATTTTTGTATATTAGTTTCGTGAAAAAGAACTGTTAACGGCAAGCGTATAAGACAAATAACAGTTAAAAAAAATAAATAGGTAATATGACAGAAGAATATAAAAACGACATTGAAGAAGCCGACAATCAATCGGAAGATGTTTCGCCAGTAAACTTTTTGGACAAAAAACAAAGAGAGCTTCTTACCAGCACAATTGACTACAATTTAGAAGGACTCACTAACCTAATTACAAAAAGGGTTATTGACCTTGCTCCGAAATATCAAAGGAGATTTCGTTGGGATGATGTTCGTAAATCGAAACTAATAGAATCATTTTTAATGAATGTTCCTGTTCCACCTATATTTTTAAACGAAGATGACTTTGGTAAATATAGTGTCATAGATGGAAAACAAAGATTGTCTGCAATTCACGAGTTTATAACCGGAAAACTGACTTTAAAAGGCTTGCTTGTTTTTAAAGACTTAAATGATTTGAATTTCTTTGATTTGCCAATTGAGTTTCAAAACTCATTAAAAATAAGAGCAACTGTTAGGGCAATTATTATTTTAAGGCAGTCTGATAAAGACATAAAATATGAAGTATTTCAACGGTTAAATACAGGTGGTGTAAAACTTAATGCTCAAGAAATCAGAAACAGTGCTTTCCCTGGTCTTTTGAATGACAAGATTTTAGACCTATCAGAAGATAAATCATTTCATAAGATTATGGGAATTAAGTCGAAAACTAAATCCAGAATCTATCAAGAAATGAAGGATGCAGAATTAGTCTTAAGATTTTTTGCACTTAAAGACACGTTCTCAAATTACGGTGGTGGTCTTAAAAATATTTTGGACAATTATCTCGACGAAAATCAAAGTCTAAAGGAAGAAAAAGTTAATGAACTCGAAAAAGAGTTTAAAGACACTTTAGATATTGTTCAAAAGGTATTTGGCACAGAAGGAGCATTTAGACGATGGATTCCTCAAAGTAACAAGTGGAAACAACAGATTTCCGCACCAATCTATGATATGCAAATGTTTGCTTTGTATGGCAAGAATAAGGAACAGATTATTGAACATAAAGAAGCTATTCTTGCCGACTTCAAAAATCTATTTACCCAAGACAAGGCATTCATTGAATCCATAGAATCCTCAACAGCTACACCAGTTCGATTTCACTACAGAATTAATAAGCTGAAAGAAATTCTAAATAACCATTTTTAATATGGGAATAGCACTTGACAAATTCAAAGAGTCAATAGAACTTACTATTTCCTTGCGAAAAATTGAAACAGAAAAGTATGCAAGAAATAGACAAGCTGACCAACCTTTCAAAATGGGGTTAAGGGGTGGTGCAGCCGTCTTAATGGTTGCATCATTTGAGTTTTATATTAGAAGGCTTTTCGAAGAAAATATTGCAAGATTAAATACAAGTCCTCCAACAATTGACTTGCAAAAATTACCGGACAATCTAAAAGTTAAAATAGTATTTGATGGACTTAACGCTCCTATGAAAGGACCAAAATATGGATCTACAACCCAAAAAGTTGACAGAATAGATTCGGTTCTTACAGCTTGTAGGCATTTAATTGGCGAACACATAAATCCTGCAACCTTTTCTGACACTAATAGCAACCCAAATGGAGACACGGTCAAAACAAAATTCAAGGAAGTTGGGTTACCCGATATTTTTAATATAATCAAAACCGATTTTGAAACTAAATGGGGAAATGCAGTTGCTGCGACGTTTATTGAAGACAAGCTAAATGAAATTGTGAATGTTAGACACGTTGTTGCTCATACAGCCGATACACTTAATATTACAAAAGCTTCTCAAAAAGAAGCAATTAAGTTTCTAAAGATTCTCGCAGAGTTACTCGACAAGGAATTTGATAAACACATAAAACACTTATTAGTTACAGCAAAAAAATGACATCATTGATGAGTAGAACGCCAGCCGATAACACGGGTTTTGCGTCAGGCGGGCTGACGTGCAAACTTGGAATTTTGTGCTTCGAATGAACTTTAGTAATAAATTGAAACTTTGTGCTCCGAAACCCGCCCGAACGCAAAGCCCGAAACCGTTATTCAGAATTGCTTAAGTTCTCAATCTCTTGACGTTTTCGTTCGATGCTGTTTAATAATTTGTTTTCTTCTTCCCTTTTAATCACCAAAGCATGGAATTTATCGGGGTCAAGAGAGTAGGTGGAATCGATATGCGATGTAACATTTGGCAACTCCAATCCCATCATTCGGTAACGCATTTCGTATGATTTTCTATTATCCAGTTGCCTGTTTTTCTCATATAGAGTGCCTAAACCCAAAGAAATAATTATCGACAACATTATCATTATAATAATGACTGGCGTGGATTTCAGATCAATTTCGTAATGATGACTTACATCGACCTGATCAGGGATTTCAGCGAACTTTGAGACAATCTCTTTTTCCTTGTCAACCAATCTGTTGACCTCTTTTCCTGTAGCATCTGCAATCTGAACAGCCAGATTCTGCAATGAACCATAATCCTTAACGATCCTTGACAGTACATCATTTTCACGCTTCATAAAAGTCTGAATCTGGGGTAACAGTTCCTGATCCTTTGCGCGTGTATCATGAAATTCCTTCATATTCTTCTCGTTTTCGGAAAGCAGGGATACAATTGTTGGCATGATGCGTACGATGTCCTGTGTAATGAGGTCTGTATTCTCCTCTAAATTGTTTACCTGTTGCTGTAAGTTTTCTAATTCTGTGCGCATATTCTTAACGTTTTAACCTGTAATTTTCTTTCTTTTTTCGCTTCTTGATGACTGGATCTTCCTGCTCCGGTGCAATTTCAGGGATCGAAAACAGAGCGGATGCTAAGTAACCCATGGTTTCCCCAATATTGGTAACCATAGAGCGGTCTGTCGAAAAATTGCCTTCCATCCGATGGTTTTGTTTCACAGCGTTATCGATCCCATTTAGAGCACTGTCGATTTGTCCATAGCTCAATGAGCGGTCAATGGCCGATCCCCGATATGTTTGTCCGTCTTTGCTGAATGAAATGCCCTGCACCTCATTCGTTCCCGATCTGTATTTAAACTGCATTTCCACTCCCCTGTAGCGGATATAGTTCTGTAGTTCCGGCCAGTTCCTGCTGTTACGGATACCCGCCTTCACGGTATCGTAAATCTGGTATCTTGTCCTGTCGTTGCCTTTGAGACGTCCCCTGTTGACGTTCCGCTTTCCCTCGGACTGCTTAAAGCCATACAGGGCATTCAGCTCCTTACAGGCTTTAAAACTCTTATACCGATGATTGCTATTGGATATGGTCTTGCCCTGATCGTCCACCCGGTTATAGATAATGTGGATATGATCGTGTTTGCGGTCGTGATGTCTGACCATCAGACGCTGGGTATCCCTGATCCCCATTTTGGAGAGATACCGCTTGGCTGATGATATCATGATGTCATTGTTCAGCTTGTTCTTATCTGCGGTATTCCATGAGAGGATGATATGCCCAACTGCCTTTCCCAATCTTGGATTTAGCATCCGCTGAAAATTAAAGTCCTGTACGATGGTCTTTGCCGAATCCGTCCGCAATCCATTTGCATGGATAATCTCACTGTCTTTCTTTAGCACGTACCCAACGCATCCTCCAAATGACCGCCCCTCAATTATCTTCGCTATCATGGTGCAACAGTTTATCGATACAATAGTTGATATGGCTGATCGTATTCCGGCACTCAGTTACAACGTCGAGCAATCCTGTCTGGTGGGCTTTTTTAGTTAGCTGATTGAGATTGTTGGATGCTCCTGTAATTGCTCTGAACGCTTTTAGCTGTTCTTCGGTAAACCTCGGTGCTATCTTTCTCAGGATAGCACTTTTGCGCACCCATTCCGATTTGCTCATGCCTGCGGTCTGTGCGTTCTGTAGAACCCTTTTATGTTCCGCTTCATCAAAGCGGACATTGATCCTAAACTTCTTTTTATTTTCCAGTGCGGGTCTTCCGCCTTTGTTCTTGGTGTCTTTCATTTTATTGTTACTTTTAGATGTGACCATCGGGAGCAAATAGGTTTTGGGGTCACCAAAACACAACCTTGCTTCCTACCTATTCGATAGCTTTCTTCCCGATTGGGTGCTATGAATTTGTTCTTTGTGTGATCTGAATATCAGGTAGTCATTGACATCCTTGATCCGGTTGTCTTGCCTCTGCAGTTCTTCCATTCCATTTCTTACGGTGTGCGTTTTCTTAAAATGGCTTCGCAAGCTGTGGTACGATTTTAAACCACTGCTATCTGTGTCCAAATAGCTTGTTATTCCGTTATGTCGCTCTAAGAATGGATAAGCTTTTTGCAGATTGGCGGTCGTATTCAGGATACAGAAGTTCGTATTTAGATATGGCTTACCTGTATTCTTTTTTAACGTCATAAAGGACAGCAGATCTGTGAAGCCCTCAAACAGTACAACATCTTTGCTACCGTTACCGATCGTCGTGATCCCCTTTGTCAATAGGGAGCGTTTGTCATAGCTGTTGCGCAGTTCGTATCCACCTGCATCATTTTTAAAGCAGACGGCAAAGTACGTCCGTCCATTTGCCGTCCTGTAATAGATTTCCTGACAGAATGCGCTGGCAAGTTCAATATCTATTTTGCGTACATCGGTCAGATAGTCGATCAACGCTTTGTTTGTAAGTGGTTTTACGGATAGTATGGTGTACGTCCGATTATTTTCCTGTTGCACAAACGGCACTTTATCCAACACGGTCTGCTGATGAAAAGAAAGGATGTTTTTTCTTTCATCAGCCCAGTCTAATACAGTGGATAGATTGTTCGTATCCAAAAACTTCATCAGGAAATCGATGTTGTTACCTCCGAATCCCTCCGAATGAGAATACCAGATGTTCCTATGGATATCCACCTTGGTAGAAGCGGTTTTTTCATTTCCTTCGTTGAATGGGTTTCTAAGCCATGCTTCACGGCTGTTCATTCTGGTACATGGAATCTGCAGATAATTTAATATGGATATGAGCGGTATTCGCTTAAGTTCATCACATGTCATAATTGTAGTCTTTTAAATAGGTTTAGTTTAGTCTATTACTGTATAGGGGCGGACTAAACTAAACCTGTTTTTTTAGTAGTAGAATTCAGGGTTAAACCGGTAGGTCTTATCGTTCTTGATGACCATCCGTTTGTTTTCCAGAAAAGTCTTTAGCTGTTTGGCTTTATTGATGCCGAAATTGAAGCCTTTTGCTAGATAAGCGTCCTTTAATCTTCGCACAAAGTCATCATAACTGCAGGTTATTTCGCTATCGTTAAACATTTCCTGTAACACTTCCCGATGGTTCTCTTTGGAAAGCTCCTGATAGTCGAAGCCTTTTCTCGATGCAGTGCCTGACAGGTCAAAGTTCTCGTCCAGTACAGGCAAACCGTCATCTATATAAAAGGTAAATGGCTCAAACTCGATATCCCTGATGAACTTTGGGGCCACGGTGCTGTAGTTTGCATCCAGATCGCTTTTGGTGACCTGTAAGATGGATTCTGCCTTATTGTTCAATTCAGTCCCCAAATGGCCTCTTGTGTTGTCATCTCCCTTGTTTAAGTGTAGTACGGTATGGATATGGATATTTAGTTCCTGTGACCATTTCATCAGCTTGCCGGTAATTTCAGTGGCTTCCGTTGCATTATTGATGTCGTAAACAAGATCCCTGATCCCGTCTATGATCACCAGACCTATCCTGCCCGCATATTTGGACAGGGCATATTCGAGGATACTAATGCGCTCTTTGGTGGGGTATTCCCTCAAGGATATGAATTTTAGGTTTTCATGGACTTCCGTTGTCGGGTAATTTATGAGCTTGTAGACCCTTGAAAGCAACCTGTGGCAATGAAACTTGCTCTGCTCTGTATCGCAGTACAGCACCAATGGACGGTTTATGGGAACTTTGACCTTGTATTGTAATATCTGTTTTCCGCTCAATGCAGCAGCCACCAATGAAATCACATTGAATGTTTTCCTGCTCTTCGCCTTTCCCGTGGATGCGCTGAAATTCCCTAATGTACCGATAACGGAATCGGAATTGCTGATTGTTATCATGATAGGAGGTTCTAAAAATTCATCTGTTATTTTTACTATAGCCCTGTCCAGTGCCGTGGCTGTGTCCTGGTTAAACGAGATCATTATTTACCTCCTTTGTTCCGGTTGAAGCCGGCCATTGAAGCCACTACCTCCTGTTTTTTGAAATAGATCCGCTTTCCCATACGCATGTAGGGGATACGTCCCTGCTTCATCCACTCGGTCAGGCTAACGAGTGAAATGTCAAGTTCGTCCGCCATTTCCTTTTTGGTCAATAGTTTTTCGGAAGACCTGTTCTCGGTATTGTCCGATGTGTGCTTCACATCTGAAATAAAAAGGTGAAGTTCTTCCCTTACAGCATCTTTGATGCAGTCCCTAAGGGCTTTTTGGTCAAATTGAATCATACTTTGTTCATGTTTACACGTTTAATGATCCGAAGTCGTGGCCACTTTCTTCGAGTGAATTAACATGAGCAAAGTTGGCTTTATGGCCATTTTTTAATGCCTTTCGGGGGGTGAAAGGCAAAAATAAAATCTAAACAACTGTTCTTCAGCTGTTCTTTGGTTTTCGATTGGATACTTTAATTTCGAAAATTCGATCTTTTTCCCTTAGTGAAGTGGTACTGTCAAAGTAGTTCAGTGCGGTTCCCAATGGTATTTCTTCGTCATTGATTTTGAAATGATTTGAAACTAACTTAGCCCATGTTCTGTACGGAAGCTCGGAAAACATAGTTTCTTGATCGGTAGGTTCTAAAGAAGTGTTCGGAATTGCACCAATAGCTTCAAACAGGCTAAACAGATGGTTTTTATCGGCACACCTTACTTTAATCTTATGTTGTGGAGCTACTACAAAATCTTCCAGTTGTTGTTTTAGGATTTTGATCTCTTGTATCAATCGCTGGTTTCGCTCACTTTCGGTACCGATAATTCCCCAAACGTCACGTGATTTCAGCCTGTCAATAAAGTTTTCAACCTTTTCGATATATCCTTCGTATTTTTTCTTGTTGTCCCAGAAATACGAACTGTTTTTTGCCTTTGATCTGAAATGTTCTATCTCATCTTCACATACAGCGATCACTTTTTTGAAGAATTTTTCTTCGTTTTTACTGTCACTCTGTTTGACAAAGTAATCTAAATGATATTCATAATAGGGCGTGAATCTTTCTGGATGCAGTAATAGTACTTTGTTTACAAAGTGTTTGTCTGACATTGATCTGGGCTGTAAAAAACTTAATAAGGGGAGGCCGATATCGAAATAATGGTTTGAAGAGTTGAAAGCCTGTTTGTATTTAAAAAATCTGTCTGCCATAATATTAAAATTTATTGAGTGCGTCAATTAACGAATCTGTGCTTGCTGATTCATATTTCATTAAAGTCCGTATGTCGGAATGTGCAGTTAGTTTCTGCACAAGGGTGATCGGTACGTTTCTGCTTAGCAGGTTCGTTACCATTGATCGCCTGCCGACATGGCTCGATAGAAAGTCGTACTTCCTTTTTTCTATCACCAGCTTTTGCTTGCCCGAATACCTCGTTATCTTGATAGTCTCGTCCAGTCCGGCAAGTTTTCCGACCGTCTTTATATATTCATTGAACTTCTGGTTGGAAATCTTGGGTACGTTGTAACCGATACGTTCCAAAATATCCTTTGCAGGGGCTATGTACCCCTCAAAAGGTACGATTACCCTTTTCTTGACCTTTACCGAAATAAAGTCCCAAGCATTGTTTTTTATGTCCTTTGGATCGAAGTTGATCAGATCCTCAAATCTTTGCCCTGTGTAGCACAATAGACAGAACAGATCCCGTACCCTTTCCAGACTGGGTCTGTCTGAAAGATCTTGGTTCATCAGTTTTTCTATTTCGGCTTCGGACAGGGCAATAATTTCATTGTAGGCTTTCTTCTTGAAATTTGTTTTCTGCGTTTTGAAAACGTCGGGATGCACCAGATAATCATTATCGTTGCACCACTTTAGGAATACCTTCAACGTGGATATGTATTTATGTATGGTGTCATTTAGCAAACCTTCTTTTTCTTCATCGTTCGTATTCCTCTTCTTGCTTAGGAATACCTCAAACTGGTCAAGAAATTTGCTATCCAGTTCCCTAAGGACAAGATTTATACCTTTCTGTTTTTCAAAGTCTTCCAGACCTTTAAAAACCGTCCTGTATTCTTTTAGTGTGCCTTCTTTGACAAAATTGGATTTATAGGACAGGAACTGTGTTTTCAGATGGGAAATGGATATTTCGTTGCTTACCGCATTGTCCCTGTCGATACAACCTTTTACGATCTGTCTGTAATCATCTTTGGAAAGAAACTGGTTTTTGTCTTTTTTGCCCATCGCTTCCCGAATGCAGAGATTAGCAAGGTTGTTCAGTTCAACATTGAATTCCAACGCTCCGCTGGCACTTGGTTTAAGCCTTTCCTTTTCAAAATCCCAACTTTTGGGCAATATCTTATAGTTTGTCCTGTATTTTATCCTACAGGATTTATCCGGTGAAAAGAAGAGATACAGCGCAGTGGGCGATGGATTCCAGAATTTCTGTGCAAGGTTTTTCTTTTTCCCTCCAACCTTGGCCAGTTCGTGTTTGATCTTTTCAGGCGCAATATGGGGGTTATAGGGCTTGTCTAAATAAAAATTTACTTTCATATTTCTCGGACATATTTCGGACAGAAATGCTTAATATTACCATATTTCACCTTTGTAAGGTTGGATAAAGATAGGTAATAATATCTTAAACTACTAATAATCAGAATAAAATAAGAAAAGTAAAATTAAAATATGATAAAGGTTCGAATCCTGCCACCCCGACAACACTTACACTAAGTAAGGTCAAAAACCCTCAAATTCTATGAATTTGAGGGTTTTTTGTTTTATATTATATCAGGAAACCCCAATAAATATCAATCTAAATGTGAGTTAAACGGTGAGTCTTTTTAAGTTTTATATTTACTCACCGGATAGCTTATAAATAACTGTAAATCATTTATTTACAACATTTATTTTGATGCTATTTATTATTGTTTGACTTCTTTACTGCATCATATCCAATAGTTGGATTGAGAGAACTGCACTAAAGTGTATCAGTTGAACATAAAATAAATGGATATGAAGAGTAAAAACACTTTTGGGATTCAATTCGTGTTACGGTTGCCCAAGAACAAGAAAGATGAAATGGCCACTGTTTATGCAAGGATTACAGTAAACGGCCGTAGAACTGAAATTTCCTTAAAAAGCAAAGTATCGATCAACAATTGGGACGAAGTAAAAGGAAGAGCAAAAGGAAAACGCCAAGAAATCGTAAAGCTGAACAGCCACATGGAGCAGGTACGCTCCCTTATTTTCGATTGTTATCACCAGTTGGTGCAGCAAAATAAAACCGTTACCATTGAAGCGGTTAAATCTGTCTACCTAGGCGAGGACATAGAGGAAACAATGACTCTTCTAAAGCTAGTGGAATACCATAAACAAGTGGCAGTAAGTAAGCTTGCCCCCGGTACCATGAAAAATTATTATACCACCGAAACCTATATTCAAAAATTTATAAAACAAAAATATGGAAAAAAAGACATACCGTTGGATGAACTGAACTATCGGTTCATTTTGGATTTTGAAAACTTCCTTAATGACTACAAACCTAAAGATCATCATAAGCCCATAAATAATAATGGGGTGATGAAACATATGGAACGTTTGCGGAAGATGGTCAATTTGGCTGTTACGATGGATTGGCTGGTTAGGGATCCATTTGCCAAATACAAACTTCGGTTTGAAAAGGTAGAAAGAGGCCATTTGTCAAAAGAGGAGCTAACTGTTTTGCTTAATAAATCCTTTTCAATAGAGCGTCTGCAATCCGTGTCGGACATGTTCATTTTTAGTTGCTATACAGGTCTTGCTTACATCGACATTTTTAACCTGACCCCTGAAAATATTTCAAAAGGAATCGACGGAAAAGATTGGTTGACGACAAAAAGACAAAAGACCGATACAACGGTTCGAGTTCCTTTGCTGCCCGAGGCTTCAGATCTTCTTAAGAAGTACAGAGGGCATCCGGTAGCTGAGGCGAATGGAACGATCTTCCCTGTCATATCCAACCAGCGAATGAACGGTTATTTAAAAGAGATCGCAGAAATTTGCGGCATCAATAAAAATTTAACGTTCCATCTCGCAAGACATACTTTTGCTACAACGGTGACATTAAGCAATGGTGTGCCAATTGAATCGGTGAGTAAAATGCTTGGCCATACATCTATACGTACCACCCAAATTTATGCTAAGGTGTTGGAACATAAGCTAAGTGAGGATATGCACAAGTTAGAGGTTAGAATGGCTTCCCAGGATTAGATACTTCTAGGTCATTATTGAAATGAAACGAGGTAAGGTTGTAATTTTAATGGATGCAATACTATATGTGTGCCTTTGGACGCCAAATGCAACCACTGACTGCCATGTTGATCAAATTCGTAGATACTTTTGGTTCATTTGTATCCGTAAAGACAGAAAAGACCATAAATCAATTCTGTTCTAGAGGAGAGAATTTAGAAACATTAAAAAGCAGCGCAAATGAAAGTAGAACTTATCACTAAAGAAGACTTAGATAGCTTTAAAAAGGAACTTCTTGAAGAAATCAGGAGAAATAGACCACATCCGAGAAAAACCGAAAAGGAGCCTCGGGAATGGCTCAAGAGTTACGAGATCCGAGAATTATTGGGGATTTCAGCGGGGACACTCCAAAACCTTCGGCTAAACGGAACGTTACCCTTCACGAAAATCGGTGGATTGATGTATTATCGGTATGAAGATATCCGGAAACTAATGGATGGTGTTGATGGGAGTTAGGGATTAAAATATTAAAAAATAAATGATAGCAAGCAGGATTTGACGATCCTGCTTTTTTTTTGCCCGTACTTTTTGCAGCCAAAGCACATTTACCTCCCATAGCAATATCCTCGCAGTAAAAGAGCTTTCCGGCTATTTCTGAAACAGAAATTTTAAAAAAAAACCTCTCCGCTATTCCCATTTTCAGATATTTTTAAAATCCCTGTTCTGTGGTTTTGAGAACCACACCTTAAGAAAACATTTATCAATCCGACGAATTGGAAGTATTATTTCAATTCAAAACAGACCATTTTCTAATGCAATTTTCTCGGCTTCCACATTTCTTTTATTCAAAGAAGCCTGTATGCACTATTGTCCCATTTCAAGAGCAAAGGTATTTCCGTGTTCTTAACACCGCCAAAAGGTCAAGCAAGTTTGAAAAAAAATCTCCACCCGTTGGGTAGTATTTATTTTTCAAAACCTTGTGTCGGCTAAACACGAACCTTTTATGCTCGTGAAACGAAACATAGCATACTCCGGCTCTTTGGACGAATAAAAAAAATGTCAGTTATGAAAATTATAAGCATTAAAAATGGTAATGAAACGAAACAGCACCTCCTCTCATTACCGAATAAATCAGAAAAATTAAATCAAATATCAATCATTAAAAATCAGCGAAAATGAACATCACAGGCAGACTGACAAGAAATGCGGAAGTACGCACATTGTCGAACGAAAAACAGGTGGTAAACTTTTCAGTAGCGGTAAACGACAGCTACCGTAACAAACAGGGCGAACGAGTAGAGCAAACCACCTACTTCGATTGTGCCTACTGGATAACTCCAAACGTGGCAAGGCTACTGACAAAAGGCACTTTGGTAGAACTCACAGGGCGTGTAAGTCCGAGAGCGTGGGTAAACAAAGACGGAGAACCAAGAGCAGGACTTAATTTCCATACCTCACAAATCAAATTGCACGGAGGTAGCAATAGAGCCGAAACCGTACAGGCTACTGCAAAAGCAGAAAACAACAGCATTGCAGGAATATCAACCGAGGACGACCTCCCATTTTAACAACGAATATTCAATCGTTTTTCAACATCAAAATTTTAGCATTATGGCACATAACATCAATTACAACGAGAAAACAGGACGTTATTCATTCTTTAGCGTTCAGCAAAAAGCGTGGCACGGTCTGGGGCAAATCGTAGAGCAGTACCCCACAAGCGAGGAAGCTATCCGACACGCAGGGTTAGATTATGAGGTAGTCAAATCCCCTCTGTTTACCAAAGGTTCGGGCATTACCGAAACCGCAGACGGTATCGAGATAGGCAGTAACGAACTGGAAGTACCTAACTGTTTCGCCAACATACGCACCGATAACAATGCCGTATTGGGCGTAGTGGGTAAAGATTACCACATCGTACAAAACCGTGAAGCGTTCAGTTTCTTTGATGCTATCGTAGGAGGTGGCGAGGGTATTCTGTACGAAACCGCAGGGGCATTGGGCAAAGGCGAACGCATTTTTATCACAGCCAAATTGCCCGACTATATCCGTGTAGGCAATGGCGATGATGTTACGGAAAAATACATCTTCCTTACCACAAGCCACGACGGAAGCGGAAGTATTACCGCAGCGTTTACGCCTATCCGTATCGTTTGCCAAAACACCCTTAACGCTTCATTGCGGAATATGACCAATGTAGTCCGTATCAAGCACACATCGGGAGCAAAACAGCGTATCGAGAATGCACACAGGATAATGGGGTTAGCCAACACATTGAGCGACCAGCTACAGGGTATTTTCAATGACTGGACAACGATAAGGGCAACAGACCAAGAGGTCAGAAAGCTAATCCAATTGGCACTATGCCCGAACAAAGAAACCCTTGAGCTCATCAAAAAAGGTGCTGAAGACGAAATATCAACAATGTTTAAAAATACCGTGAACGATGCGTTTGCGTATGCAATGACGAGTGATACGCAACAAATGGACACTACAAAAGGCACATTGTTCGGAGCATACAATGCTGTTACAGGCTACTTCCAAAATGTACGCAATTACAGGGATGACGAAGCCAAGTTACAGAGTATTGTATTGGGTGGAACGGCTCAAATGAAAGGACAAAAAGCATTTGACCTATGTACAGCCTTTGCGACAGACGGTGCGGAAATCCTAAACCTCAATTAGATAATCACATGCTACCGCCACAATCGGTGGTAGCCTGTTAAAAATAAGTTTTATGAAAGCGATAACAATAGAGGAAGCCAAAAATTTGGCGAGAGCCAAGAGCCTTGAAAAGAAGCACAAAGGCGAAAGCGTATTTATCATTTACTGCAATCGTACAGAGCATTTCTATATAGACACGAACGGTTTAGTACGCCTTTGGGAAAAATTATACGGCTACTATGTAAATGGGGTTTATGCCACCGAAGATTAACGCATAACATTCAAAAGCAGTTACAATGGAAACGAACGCCATAGCGATAAAATTTGTCAGCCACGAAGTACCCGAATTGGAAACGCTGAAAACCTCAAAGGTCTATCAGATAAGGGAAAAACTGAACAAGGGCGAGAAGCTAAGCCGAGCCGAGAAAAATTGGATTGCGGAAGCGGTAAACCGAAACGCCTTTTTTAACAGGGCAGTTCCCCTAATGGGTTATCGGTTTGGGTTTGATGATATTCTAAAAACCTATGTAGTGAAGCAGTACGACAGTTGGCAGGAATACAGCGCACCCTACAAAACGAGCCTACGGAGTATAATCTATGGCAGGATTGACCAAATAGCAGAAATCAGTCATTAACACTTAAAGCAATCAAAGATGGAAACAACAGATAGAATTACCAAAGAAACAGACCTTGAAAAGTTTTGCAGGGAGCGATTTAAGCATTTGACCAATGCACAGCTTGTGGCAAGGGTAAACGGTCTTCCCGATTTTGGTTGGGATGATGAGGGCGTGGAACTGCGAAGAAGGCATAGCGTATCAAACGGTGCGTTTGACTATGCCTTTAATCATAACACGATGGTAATCCTAAAAGACGATTAATGATGTACGTAACAGATTTAAACGGTTGCCAAATCGAAGTAACGGATTTAAAGGAAGCCATAAAAATAGCAGGGCGGTACAAAGAATACCGCCACGAGGACGAGCGTTTTTCCGAGTTCGACAAGAGGCAAAAAACCTATTGGGCGGATATGTACGAGAAACTTACAGCCATCAAAGAACAAGTAACAACACATTAAAACTCACAGCAATGAACACAAATTTTTTCAATCAAGTACAGCAGTTGGATTTTACAGGAATATTGCAACTGAACATTTCTAAGGGGATAGAAAACAAACTAATCGTAACAGTATTGCTCAACAATGAGCAATGCGGAGATAGTGCGAAAACCCTCATTCCCCCATTGATTTTTAACGCCACTCCGCAGGAGTTTGACGAGGGATTTTTTGAGCAGATAAACGCACCAATTAAAGCCATATCGGGTTTAATGGTGGATATGGAAGCCTTTATGAAGCAAATGGAAACCGTCAAACTGCAATCCGAAATGGAGAAGCAGAAAACCGAGAAAGCCAAAAAGGAAAAAGAAACCAAAGACAAGAAGTACAAAGACGGTATGGTAAAGGTGGACGAGTTGGATAAAGAGGGCAAGTTCCGTGAAGCGTGGATGAAAGTACCCGACATTACGGAGTTTCCCGAAAAAGCGGACGAGATACGCAAACGCAAAACGTCATTGTCCGACAAGTTCGGGACACCGAGCCTTTTTGGTGGAGTAACGGAGGAGCAACCCGAACCGCCAAAAAAGGAGGAGGTTGCTACCTATTGCCCAATAAATACAACAAACGAAGAAGTAGAATATTAACAATTAAAAACGAACATTATGTTATTAGCAACAGTATTACCGAGAGTTTTCATACTCAAAGATAAAGGACAGGATATTCCATTGACTGACCCCGAACCACGTTGGAGCGTGGAAGCCGTGATGAATTATTACGCCAATTTGTATCCGATACTGACGACTGCAAAGGTATCGGCACCCAAGATAAAAGACGATGCAGTCGAGTACAGGTTTGAAAGCGTAATGGGTACGAAAGGTTAAACCAAAATTTAAAAGCAATGAATTATGCAACGCAACAAAATATTGGGAACAATCAGCATACCCGAACAGAAAAGGCAACGGCAATTACACCGACAGTTGGGCGAGTTCGCAGACTGGATGCAAAGACCAAAAGATGCAAACGAAGTTCGGGAAGACAAAGGGAAATCCGTACCGATAGCAATGCTACCAATGGTTTTCTAAAGTGTACGTTTCTGCCGAAACTGAAAACGGCACAATCCGTACAGGTTTGTCAGAAAACGGAAAGGGATTTTTATCAGTCCCTTTCCAAACTTGCCAGGCATTACAGCATTGAACCGATGCAGACCCGACAGGATTACAGCTATCCCTACAATATGGTATTGGCTATGTGGGATATGGATAACCAATTGAAACGAACCGTTGCAAATTGGGATAGTTTAAAACTGATACAGGACAGTCAGAAAACCTTTTTTGTGAGTGAGGAAAAGTATGATACAGGTACGACCCTGTATTATATCCCCATTGTTCCACTCTTTAAAATGCTTCACGACCCGAAGCATAAGAAGAATGCCCAATTACTTATTTCGGTTTACAGTTATCTGTACCACATTGCGGATATTCCGTATTACAGGCAAGAAGAAAGCTATCTGTATTGGCTATATGAGATGCACAAAGATTGGGTAGAACAGGACGATGAAACAGAAGAAATGGAAACCTACAAACGTGAATTTTCGATTGCTGAATATATTGGCGACAGCGTAGCACAAAGGCTATTCAACCGTATCAATTTAACGGTATTTGAACAGCGTTTAAACCTTTTTAAAAGCCGTGACACATTCGACAGGGAATGTTGGCAGATAGCCTGTAATGCGTTTGACCTCTATACGGAATACCCTACAGCATCCGTTTTCAGAAACGCACCCATTCCCGAGCAAGACCCTTATGACGATGATTACGAAAATGAGGTCATAGGAATGCAAAAGTATATTTCCTTTATCGCTGATACCAAAGGTTGGCTATATGAAAGTCTTTCGGACAGTATCAACAACGAATTTAACGAGTACGGAGCGATAGAAGAACCGACCATTACCAAACAATTTGACGGAATTGAAATAACCACAAACAATCTTGATTTTGAAAATCGTCTTTTTGTGTTATTGGATGACCTATGTACACTATTGCACAACTATAAAACAGTAGAAAAATGAACGATGCAACAGATATAACCGAAGATTTCGGGACATTATACCACCCAAAATCCGCTTTGGTTTTTTACGAAGCCAAAGGAACAGAAAAATCAATGTATGTAGAGCATTTCGATATGGACAGGGGCGGCAACCCTATCAACGCCCATCCCTTGAGCGTAAAGGAAGCCAATGTTTTGGCGAAGTCTTTACAGACCGATGAAGAAAAGAGCCAAGCTTTTTTAAAGCCAAAGGGAATTTTGCCGACAAATGTTCTGCATATCAACCCGAGTAACGATAAAGGCACGGTGCTATGGTACACAAAAGCACAGCAAAGGCAACTGTATTTTGTGGACGGTCTGGGCATAACCAACGGAAAGGCACAAGTACCTGCAATGCTTTGGATAGCTAACAAAAGCAGTCTTACCGTATTCGCTTTGGCAAGCGACAGGCGACCCACCGAAAAAACGCCATTGCATTACTAGGGCACTGAAAAAGTCCTCTTTTAGATTGGGCTAAAAAAAGGAGTGGAAAACAACAGTTTTCTGCTCCTTTTTTCGTATCTTAAAGTAGGCTTTAACGGACATCAGGA
>NZ_JAYLLN010000037.1:0-37041 GCF_037126265.1 Sphingobacterium tenebrionis | reverse complement strand
ATTCTTACCGTCTAACCAGGGATTGACTGCACTTGGATTTTTATGAAAGAATTCCAGGATGCTCTTATAACCCATTGATTTGATTTGTGGCTCCATATTGATCATGGTTTTACCTGAAGCTTTAAAGGTTATTGAGTGCAATTCGGTACCAAATCGTAAAATGTAATGGCAAATCTTGATAGAATCATCTTCATAATCAATCACCTCAATATTACCTTTGATTGCTTCCTTAAGGAAAGTTTCGCTATACATTGAAATTCCCTTTCCTCTTATCAGATAATCCATAATGGTGAACGCTAGGGAAACCGGACAATTGAGATTTCCCATCATATTTATTTTCAATAACTCCAGCTTTTTCAAAATGTCTTATGATTCTGCAGATGGTATACACAGGTACCGAGGTTGCTGCCTCGATCTGTCTCATACATTGAGGGGTTTCGCTTTCTTTCAAAAACCTGAGCACGCTCAACTTCTGTTTGAAGTACTTTCTTGAAATAATTTGATTATATTTGGCTAACTCCCTGGGGGTGGTTGTGATATTTCGACGTTTCATTGCTACCTCCTTTTCAATTTTTATGATATCTTCAATTAATTAAATGCCCTCTTTCTTCCCTGTTTAAAAAGAGCTTGCTGGACTTCGTCAATATTAAATCGATACGTTTTTCCATACTTTACAAATGGTATTGAACCAGACTTTTTCATTCGCTGAAGTGTTGAATTGCTTATTTTGAAATGAGAACAAACGTCTTCTGCTTTAACTAACTCCCTGTTAGGATCTAAATTTTTTTTCATGACATTCTTTTTGAGTTTGAACTATAAAGCAAATAAAAGGCTAATAAAGACCATTATTATATGCATTTACGCAATAGAATAACTTGATAGGTAAAAATATGTTTAGATACAATTAGATACTAAGTGGCGGATTGATTTAGAGATTTTCAAATACAAATAAATACATTACGCTTTTTTTTGCTTTTACGCAAATGCGTAATTTACATCAAAAAAAAGCCTCAAATTTTATTTGAGGCGCAATGAGTAATTTTAAAATAGCTAAATGTTATTTTTTACATCCTTAATTAAGGACTTGAAGATGTCTAAATATTTGTTAGAGGATGTATTAAAATTTATTAATTTTTGATTTGATAGACCTATTTTATCACCTTCATTAAAAAATGCCTTACAACCATTAAAAAACTGAGTTGCCTTAGTTCGTTCCTTAAGTATTTTTTCTTCCATAAGCGCAGTATAGTACACTTTTAATGCAACGTTAGCCCCATGACCATTTAACCATTTAAAACCATCATCTATAAAATTAATATCTAAGTTAGGTTTATTGAGAATTTTTAAAAAGCTTTTAAAATCCTTGGCATACGGATCTCTAAATAGATTAGAAATACTCACTTCTCTCTTTTGGGTCACATTTGAATAGTATGATACTAGATATAATGTTAAAGAATTAATTGAATGTTTAACTCCAATAGAAATATCGGTGAAATATTCATTATTAATGAGTGCGTTTACATAACTAAATATTAACGATCTATCGATATAATCCGGGATTTTATCAAAATATTCATTTTTTAGAAACAATTCTAAAGAATCCCTTTCATAAACATTTGCGTATAATAGTTCTAAAATTTCACTAGCTGTATTAAAGAATACTAAAGCTCTATTTGTATTTCTTAGTGACTTCTGCAGCTTAAAATCATAGTAATAACAACTTATTTCGGCAATTTCGTTATCTGTAAGAACATCCGTTAAACTTCTATGTTTTGAGTAGCTTATTTTCTTTTTCATCATTCACCCCCTGAAACTTTCTTTAAGAATGATATTGGATTACCCCAAGCATCTTGCATTGCCTTTCGCTTTATATTTTCACTTATATTTACGTATCTCTGGAACGATCTATAATCTTTATGCCCACTGATCTTCATGACTTGTTCAGCCGACATACCTCTTTCCAGGGAAAGGGTACAAAAAGTCTTTCTCGCCGTATGTGCTGATATCAATTTATATTTTGGAAATATTTTTTCAACCTTCTTAGCTCCCTTGTAACGAATAATTTCTACTTCTTCATTTATTTCTGCAAAAAGACAAAGCTCTTTTATATACTTGTTGAACTTTTGACTACTAAGTTTTGGTAATGGATATAATTTATCCTCATACCGCTTCAATATTTCTGATGAATACCCATTTAAAGGTATCCTAAGAGGTCTTTTCGTTTTTGTAACAGTTAATCTTAATTCATTACCTTTAACATTCGTCCATTTTAAAGCTGAAAGATCCGAATATCTTAACCCAGTGGAGCAACCAAAACAAAAGATATCCCGGACCTTATTAAGTGTAGCTGATAATATGAATTCTTCTGGATTCTGATAAGAAGCTATTTTATTAGGCAAATTCGAAAAATCAATATTAAAAAGAGTTAAAAACTCATTTTCGGTCAAAGAAATTACTGGCAATTCTTCTCTTTCAATAGAAAACTTCCTAAAGCTGTCGCTAACTGGTATATCAAATTTCTGGGCATATCCTAAAAATGTTTTTAAAGTAGAAAGCTGCTTCGCTATTGTGGTATTACTTAAGCCTCTTTCTTCTCCAGACACTACCATTCTTTTGTTGATTAGAAAGGTTTGAAAGCTATCAAAAAAACTGTAGTTAATCGATTCAAATTTTATCTTAACCTTTGTGAAATCCTGAAAATCTTGGAGATGTTTCTTTAATGATTTGTAAACCGTTAGACTGCCTTTTTGTCTTTTATCTTCATTCTCCCTAATATATCTATCAATAAAATCAAAAAGAAATTTATTGGGTTCCTCTTTTTTAGAAAGAACTCTTTTTAAAATAGAAATTTCAGATGCAATATCAGAAACTGTAAATGACTTCCTATCCAAATAAAATCTTTGAGCAGTTTCATTTGCTTGCTTAACCAAGTCATTAAGTTGGTTGTTGAATTCGGCTACCTCATCCTCATTTAATAAATTTTCAAATACACGATCTGGAAATAAAATCTTTGCAGTTTTTCGATTTAAATATATTATCTGTTTTAATTGGTCATTCCAATATTCAGGTAGAATATTTATGCCGGTTGATATTTTCTTTCTATTTCCTGCTACTGAAATAGTGAATAATATTGGACTTTCACCAAGCTTATTCATTTTATCAGTACGAAGGATAAAATTAGTTGTTAGTAAGGCCATGAAATAATTTTTAAATGCATTTCAAATATAACTAATTATCTTAAAAGGGGGACAATTTAGGGGACACTATTTTGATAATCGGTGATAATTAATGAATTGCTATGATAATCTATATTAAAGACTATCAGTATTTTAAAGTATCTATTTGTATTTATTCAAATTTTAAGTATTCATAGGTTCAAGTCCCTCACTCTCCGCATAAAAAGCTTCAATCGCAAGATTGAAGCTTTTTTGCGTTGTGAGGGTTCAGTCATGCGCAGGCGGGTGTTCGATTCTGGAAGGCTTAACAATAATTATCCATTTTTTGGCCATGGTTTCCATGCTACCCATTCAAAATATGTTTGAATTCAGGTTAGAATCGTGCTTTAAGTATGTTTAAAGTAGGGTTAAAGTACTGAAAGAGTATATGAAGCATACATTTTGCATACTTTCAGTATACTTTCACTATGGTTTTGCCTCGTAGCCAACTTTTAGCAATCTGTCTTTATGGAAGATGTTTAATATTTCATATAAGTACATTCGTCCTTAGAAAAGCCGTTATAGATAGAAAGTTATGAAAAATTTGTGGTAAATTTAATAGATGTCAAATCCATTAAAATTTATAAGGTTAATTTTTATATTCCTGATATTATTCGTGACAATTTCAGGGTGCAAGAGTATAATGTATAAGGTAGCTGGTATTGAAGCCATTAAAGAATTCGATAATAATAAAGTTGAACAGTTCGAAAAGAATTTTAAAAAATTAAATCCAAATATTATCACGAAAACAATTTCAAAGGAACAATTTCTTACCTATGTGGAAGGCTTTGGCGATTTATATAAAAATGATTTGAAACAACCCCTTCAAATTCATTATTATACGAATGACACGCTAGTTTCATTCCATGCAAATTGTTATGCCAAAGCATCTATTGGAGGGTCTTTAGATTGGAATTATGATGGTAAGTTCGATGAATTTATTCCTAAAACCTCAGCTCAAATAAAAGAAAATAAAGGTTTAAATTATATTTTAAATGAATTTAGTTTACCTGTATCTAAAACAAATAATACCATCATCTTTTTTTGGTCGAATTTAATGCCCAAACAAAGTATGGAGGCCTTTAAATTAATAGTGGA
Organism: Sphingobacterium tenebrionis; assembly: GCF_037126265.1. Classification (NCBI taxonomy): domain Bacteria; kingdom Pseudomonadati; phylum Bacteroidota; class Sphingobacteriia; order Sphingobacteriales; family Sphingobacteriaceae; genus Sphingobacterium; species Sphingobacterium tenebrionis. The sequence goes on along the minus strand of NZ_JAYLLN010000037.1, from coordinate 32,728 downwards.
GAATTCAAAGATTTCAACAGGAAAATCTACGCTGATTACTATCAATACCGATCACTTTTTTGCTGGGGAGAAAATATGATGACCTCCAACTTTATTGACAGAATAATTTATTTATGTTTATTTATCCAAATTGAAGATAATGGATTCTATATTAACACTAAAATTAAATAAAAACGTAATTGAGCGAGCAAAAAAATATGCTTCAACAAATAAAGTAAGTTTATCTAAGTTAATTGAAAATTATCTTGATTCGCTAACGCGAGAACAAAATGATGACTTTGCTATTTCTCCTTTTGTAAAAAGTATTTCTATGGGAAAAACTATTCCTAATGATATGGATTACAAAAAAATAAGAGATGATTACACTGAATATTTAGATAAAAAGTATCAATAAAATGCAAAAGATATTATTGTACACTAAAATTGTTTATTTCTACCATCCTTATAATGATTATGAGAAAATTTCTATTATTTATTTTAATCCTTTTTTGCCATATATCCATTTACGCGAATGATGGTGCTTATTTTGCCTCTGGAAATCAGTTGATTCCAATTCAGGAAACTGATATTTCCGTTCAAAAGGAAATCCTTAACATCAAAAAGATCAATAATCAATTTATTGAAGTATCGGTGTATTACGAGTTTTTTAATCCCGGTGCAGATAAAGAAATCATTGTTGGTTTTGAAGCCATGTCTCCGCAAGGGGATGTAGATGGAGCTCCTAAAAAAGGACTTCATCCATACATGCATGATTTTACGGTAAATATGAATGGGAATAACCTGAAATATCAAGTCTCCTATGTGGCGGATTCACTCTATAATCAACAGGGGAAAATCAAAAGCATCGATCTGAAGACTTTTGGGGGTAATACTTCCGGAAATTATGTGGACTTCTTTTATGTCTATCATTTTAAGGCGAAATTTAAAAAGGGAAAGAATATCGTAAAGCATACCTATAAATTTGATGTATCGGGTAGTGTTGATTACCACTATGATTTTGAATATGTATTAACAGCGGCTAATCGTTGGGCAAATAAACAAATAGATGATTTTACCTTGAATGTAGATTTGGGTGATTTCGAGGAGTTTGATATTCAAAAAACCTTTTTTACGAATAAAGAAGACTGGAAAATCAATGGAATTGGTAAAAAGAAGGATGTAAAAGGCTCTCCAAATGGCATTAAAGATAAGGATGCAGTTACATTTTATGTGCAGGATGGCTCATTGACCTTTCATAAAAAGAATTTTAAGCCAAAAGGTGAACTGTTCATTTATAGTCTAAACACCTATTTGCAATCCATGAATAATAATGAAATCGATTTTTATTTGCCATTTTCCATTCATCAACAAGAGAAATTGGCAATTGATGAGCCTATTTCTTCGCTTCAACGGAAGATCTTTCGGAATTTGCCTTTTGCAAGGAGGGGATTTGTTTTTCACGACAAGGATCTCAAAAGTTATTATGAACAAATACCGTGGTATATGCCAAATCCGGCCTATGTGGCAGATAGTAAAAAGGTTTCCCAAGTAGAGCAAAAATGGATTTCGAAATGGAAATAAAGCAGGAAAGTCCGCAGGATTTTGATCAGGTATTCCATTTAATAAAAGATGCTTTTGAAAAGGAGGTCTATACAGACCATCAAGAGCAATTTTTGGTCGAAAGATTAAGGAAATCTAAAGCCTTTGTGCCGGAGCTATCTCTTGTGGCAGAACAGAACGGTAAAATTGTAGGCTATATCTTGCTCACAAAAATAAAACTCGTTCCTAAAGATGGGGCAGTGATTATTCCTGAAAATGTGGATCAGTTTCTGGCTCTTGCGCCTGTAGCTGTACATCCGGAATACCAAAACCAAGGAATTGGCGCAGCATTGATCGGAGAGGTCCATAGAAAGGCGAAAAGTCTGAACTTTAAGGCCGTCATACTTTTAGGCCATGCTGATTATTATCCCCGATTTGGTTATCAATTATGTAAAAATTTTGGCATTGAATTACCATTTGATGTACCTGAAGAAAACTGCATGGCATTGGAACTTTTTCCTGGGGCATTAGCAGCGTTTTCAAGAACTGTAGTCCAATATCCAGCAGAGTTTTTCGACTAATCTGCCATTATAAACCAATAAAACCTGTACTTTTAAGGTAAATAGAAAAACAGCATGCTAGATAAGCCGATATGAAATTAGAATTTACCCTTAGTGAAGCGGACTACGTGGACTTTAATCTATACGTGGCATCCAAAACAGAAAGTATTAGAAAAAGGAGACAGTTAACGAAATGGATAATTCCTGTAATCTATCTATTAATCGGTGCTTACTTTTTATATAAAGGCTATCAATTAGGAGCTTATATCTTTCTTGCTATAGCAGTGATGTGGGTTTTTAGTTATCCTGGCTATGAAGCTAAAAAGTATATCAAGCATTTTAAAAAGCATATCCAACTCAACCTGAGTAAAAGTTTAGATAAGATGGTAACCATGGAATTTCTGGATGATCATATTTTTTCAAATGATGGGATGAAGGAAACCAAGGTGCAATATGAGGAACTGACGGAGATTATTGAAACCGGAAAGGCGTTTTATCTGATGATCGATGTAGGCCATGGATTTATCATTCCTAAATCGAAGGTAGATACGCAATCCGTAGGCGACTATTTCTATAAATTATCCGAAGATCTTCAGATTGCTTATATCGAAGATTTGAACTGGTCTTGGAAATAATAAATTGTCTGGATGAAATCCTCTTTATTAATCATTTCGTTTGTTTTTGCTGCATTTTTTGGAAATGCTCAAGTGTTGTCCTTCGATCAAAAGTTTTACGATGCACTGGATAAGTGGGTGGTATTTGAAGGCACTGGGAATCCTAAAAAGCATTTGATTGGATTTGTTTACTTAGATGAGCTTTCTGGGTTTTCTTTTCGGCATCATGCAACAGTTCTAGATAAGGAGGGTGGCTTGGTTTTATTGGATCCGATTACAGATGCTATTATGGCATCAAGACTGGATTCAAGGACAGTAGATGTCGCTATATTATCGGATAAGCAGGTGCAGGAGCTGAAGCTGCCCAGAGAACCAAATTGGTTGTCTGTTTATAAAGTCAACGAAAAAACCGATAAATATCAGGTAGCCAAAGGAAGGGCATACAATGCGGCCGGCGTAAGTGATTTGGCATTGCCGATCCTGTTGAAAGTTTATGAGAAGGATCCCCATCTTGAAGGCCTTGAATTTGAGCTGGCCTATGCCTATAACCATATCGGAAGTTTTTACAAAGCGGTGGTGGTTTTGAATAAGGCTATCGAAAATGATCCAGATAACTTTTGGTTTTATAGGGAGTTAGGGTTTTCATTTAAACACTTGAACAACCTAAAAGAGGCAGAACGGATTTATTTAAAAGGCATTGATCTTTCAAATGATAACTATCAAAAAGCTGAAATGGCGATCAATATGGTGCAGAGTTTTTTCCACGTAAAGGATCGGAAGAAGTTTGACGAATGGGTGTCGATCCTTAAGAAATATGCGGATGAAGATTCTCAATTTCTGGATTATATTCCGGTATTTGAGGAACGTTGGGATATGCAAAGAGAAAAATAATTGGTAAATTTAGATATTCAAAAATGATATATCTATGGAATTGATTAAACCTTTTACAAGTGCCAGCCAAGCAATTGATCTGTTGGATAATGGCGGTAAGTTTTACAATATTTTTACCAGTGCGGATGATGATATTATTTCTCCTTCGGAAGTGGGGAAATTAGCCGGTGTAGTGTTTGAAAAGCAGAAAGCGGTGCTGTATCTGCAATTGGCGTTATCTAAATTATCATCACGGGAGCAATTGGAAGTGGAAGGAAGGTTTGATGATACGCTTTCTGAGAATTATACGAAGTATCAGGCGGAGACCTTGCATTCGGTGCGGAACCTGAACGATAATAAGATTTCTACGAATGTGATTATTAGGGGGACAGTAAGGAAAATTGAGGAAGCAGGGTATGTGACTGGTTTTATTCAGATTCCGGTGGTGGATACTTTTACGTTGATCCCGATTTCGGAGACTTATACGGTTTATGAATTGATGGAAGAGGGGAATGGGACAGGTGTTTTATTGGCACATGAGAAATCGGAGATGGAATTGCCGGAAGGAGTTTTGACTGTTGCTGGGGTGGTTAAGGAGTTTCAGTTGGAAGAATCGGAGGGAAGTAGTACGCAGAAATTTGTTGAGGTAAGTTATTTCGCGGAGTAGATTTCTCGTCATTGCGAGGAAACTTGCGTCATTGCGAGGAAACTTGCGTCATTGCGAGGAACGAAGCAATCTTTTTCTAGGTCATCCTGAACTTTCCCTTTGTCATCCTGAGCGTAGTCGAAGGATCTGTACGCTGGTAAACGAACAGATGGTTCGACTGCGCTCACCATGACATGGCTAAAGATTGCTTCGTCGTGCCTCCTCGCAATGACGGGGAGAAAGATTGCTTCGTCGTGCCTCCTCGCAATGACGAGGATTTGCAATGACGCTGTTATCTTTCCATCAACTCAAAATCTGCTTCCTGCACATCCCTAACATTACCACCAACAAAAACCTTAAATGCTCCAGGCTCAGAAACAAACTCCAAACTTTGATTATAAAATCTCAAATCCTCTTCCGTAATCACAAACTCAATCTTTTTCTTCTCACCCTTCTTCAAGAAAACCTTCTGGAAATTCTTCAATTCCTTAATAGGTCTTGTCACAGATCCAACCATATCCCTAACATACAATTGCACCACTTCCTCCCCATCAAAATTCCCCGAATTACTCAGTTCCACAGACACCCTAATCTCCTCACCCTTAGCAAACTTATCCTTATCCAATTGAAGTTTTCCATAATCAAATTTACTATAGCTCAATCCATACCCAAAAGGATATAAAGGATCATTAGCCACATCCAAATAATTACTTCTGAACTTCTGGAACCATTGCCCTTCTCCCAAAGGTCTACCCGTATTCTTTTGGCTATAATAAATCGGTAACTGACCAACATTCCTCGGAAATGTTGCCGGTAATTTTCCCGAAGGATTCACATCTCCAAACAAAACATCCGCCACTGCCTTACCCGTCTCTGTTCCTCCAAACCAAACATTCAATATCGCTGGAACATGTTCATCCTCCCATGTTAAAGTCAATGGTCTCCCTGCAAACAATACCAAAACAACAGGTTTCCCGGTTTTCAATAAAGCTTCCAATAATTTCCTCTGCGAATCAGGGATATTCAAATCCGTCCTGCTAGAGCTTTCACCACTCATCTCCGAACTTTCTCCCAATGCAGCAACAATAACATCTGCCCCCTTACTTACTTCCAAAGCTTCCTGGATAACAGTTTCCGCTGGCCGTTCATCCCGAGGGATCGTCCTTCCAAACATCGTTGATCGTTCCTGTAATTTAGCATCTGAAGTAAGATTAGCTCCTAAATGACTTACAATTTTAACCTTATTGCCTAATGCGGCCTTCATTCCATCAACCAATGAAAGCGTTTTTTGCAGATCCGCACTTACACTCCAAGTTCCGGGCATATTCGCACCAGTATTTGCCAATGGACCTATAACAGCCACCGTTCCCTGTTTTTTAAGCGGTAAGACCTGCCCTTCATTTTTCAATAGAACAAAGGATTTTCCAGCGGCCTCACGCGCCAAGCGCAGATGTTCTGCCTTTCCGATCTCTTTCTTTGCCCTGTCTTCATTACAATATCGGAATGGGTCTTCAAATAATCCCAACCTGTATTTGGCTTCCAACACATAACGGCATGCCCGATCGATTTCAGTTAGGGAAACTTTCCCTTCATCCATGGATTTTTTCAAGGTGGTCAGAAAACCCTCACCAACCATGTCCATATCCACCCCGGCCTTAAGGGATAGGGCAGAAACCTGTTGAAGATCACCCAATCCATGCTCAATAAGCTCATTTACGGCCGTATAATCGGTAACCACCAGACCATCGAATTTCCAATCCTTCCGCAAAAGATCAGTCAATAACCATTTGTTTGCGGTAGCTGGCACACCATTGATGTCGTTAAAGGAAGTCATGACAGACATGGCACCCGCATCTAAGGCTGCTTTATAAGGCGGGAGATATTCGTTGTACATGCGATGTAGGCTCATATCGGTGGTATGGTAATCTCTTCCAGCTTCGGCTGCCCCATATAGTGCAAAATGCTTTACACAGGCCATGAGCGTATTGTATTTACCCAAATCATCACCTTGATAACCAATGACCATTTCCCGTGCGATTCTGGAGCTTAGGTAGGTATCTTCACCGCTTCCCTCCGAAATCCTACCCCAACGGGCATCCCTCGAAATATCGACCATGGGCGAGAATGTCCAATTTATCCCATCCGCTGCTGCTTCGACAGCCGCTACGCGCGCAGTCTGTTGGATTAAGGGCATATCCCATGTGGCGGCCAATCCCAAAGGGATCGGAAATACCGTTTTATAGCCGTGAATAACATCCATCCCGAAGATAATAGGGATTTTTAAGCGGGAATGCTTGATAGCTAACTCCTGCGCCTTACGGATCTTTTCCGGGCTGGACATGCTAAAGATCCCGCCAATTTTTCCAGCTTTGATATTGTTCTCTACATTGCTGGAAACCACCGATCCGGTAGTCGCCTCACCACCGGTAACCAGATTGAGCTGCCCGATTTTCTCTTCCACGGTCATTTTACCCATCAATTCGTTGATAAAGGCATCCATTTTCGATTTTTCCTGTCCGAAAAGATTTAAAGTGCTAAAAATCAATACGGCAAGACTTGTTGATTTCAATATGTTCATGGGTCAAGCTATTAATTGAACGCTATGTGAAGCTATTTTATGTTCGGGCTTTTGAAGCCTAATTTTTTTAATCCTTTTTGAATTTCTGGCGCCTGCATGAATAGGTCCCAGATCAATCCTGTCCTGTAATTTTCGATCATGACTACGATTGGTCCTTGGTCAATGGCCAGATAGCGTTGTGGATACCAGTTTTCTGTTTCGCTATAGGCATCATAAAAGCCATATTTCCCCCAGACCTTATTGCCAAGCTGATCGAATAGGTATTTGGCGAAGGCAATTGATTCTTTAGGAGCATAAGGCATGGACGATAGGGCTGCTGTTGGGCTGATCACCGATTTATCATTATCGGGATGATGGGCATCATAACCTGCAATCGAATAGCTTGCGGTCCATCCCCAGCCTTTGTCCGCACCATAACCTTTATAACCTTTCGGATTGGCCTCACTATACGCAATATTGATCTTAGTATGGTTCTTCACCACATCGCCGTAGTTCACATAGGCATCTTGAAGATCGCTAGGGTTTAGTCCCATAAAGGAATAATGTGCCCAAAATAGAGGCCCCACTTCTCCAGGCTTAGCATTATGCTTGATGCTGATAGGGATGTCAAATTTCTTAAGGTCACTTTTAATCGCCCCATTCCTAGCCCAACCTTGGTTATAAACAGCAGTATCAATAGGGTGTGTAGGTGAGGAGGCTGCAAGAATATAGGTGATCAAACATTCATCGTATCCCTGTACAGCATGGTTCATCCCAAATTCATGGGTTTTGCTCCAATGCCAATAGATTACATGCTGACCATTGGTATAATGTTTCCAGTTGATTTCCTTCCATAGGGCATCAGCCTTTTTGGCGATGGATTTTTGTAGATCATTTCCATTTTTGAAATATTCCCGAACCACGATAAGGGCTTGGGTCAAAAAAGCGGTCTCTACAATATCTCCACCATTATCTTTTTCACTAAATGCTTTGACCTTGCCTGTGTCACCATGGTACCAGTGTGACCATGCGCCATGAAAACGCTCGATCTTTCCTAGGAAATCCATGATTTTATCCAGCCTTTGGGTTCCTTCTTCTTTATTGATGAATCCACGTTCCATGCCTACTACCAATCCCATGATGCCGAATCCGCTTCCGCCGATAGTAACAACCTGCGGGTCGTTCTGCGGATAGACGCCATCAATATGGATTCGTTCTCTGGCCAATCCGGAATTCGGTTCTGCACCTTCCCAAAAATATTGCAGGGTCTGTGATTGTATTTTGTTGAGTAGGCTGTCTTCTTTTGGAATCGATTGGGTTGTGGTATCTGCTTTTGAAACAGGTTTTTCCTGAACTTGGTTGTGGCAGGAAAAACTACCCAAACCCGAAAATAGTAATGCTATAGTTAGTATGCGATTCTTCATGGCTAAAGATATGAAACTAAAAATGGTTATCTGATTTAATACAAAGATGTGATGTAAGGCTTTTGTTTTAAAATTTTATGTTTATACATCACTACTACAGATTTATTTGGGGATGTTTTTGAGAGGTTGGGAGGGGGTATGTTGTTGGTAGTTAGGTGGATGTAGTGGTGTTTGAGGTTAATAAATTTTGCTTATGGTGTAGATATTACACATTGGCTGTGCTGAGGTAATGATGTAGTGTTTTGTGATGGGAAAGCAATGGGGAGACTGTAATTGTAGTTGATGATTTGGTTTTTTATTGATGGTATGATTGTATTTTGATGATTTGATTTTTTTTGTCATGCTGAGCGTAGTCGAAGCATCTGTTCGTAAACAACCGTACAGATGCTTCGACTGCGCTCAGCATGACATTATTGTTAACATTATAATTCCATTAATAAATCAACCTGCTTATTTCACCAATTCCTTACTATAAAGTTTTTGATGAATACCATTCAATTCTGTTACAGGGATCTTGATCACTTTCCTATCATAGGTCATCAAACCATTTGTTTCAATTTCCACATCAGTAGTCTGTGTATATACCGCTGCCGACAATCCCAATGGTATCAACCTGGTTAAATGATCTACCAATCCACTGTACCGCTTTTTCAGTTCATCAGCATTCTTAAAAGATTGGTATCCCCAGTTATCCTTCTGTTGCCAAGTATGGTTTTCAACCGGAAGGCCCAACCCTCCGAATTCTCCTAGTGCCAAAATATATTTATCGCCGAACAATTCTGGGCTAGGCATGGCCGCATCCGGGTAATTATGGATATCCAAAATATGGCCAGGTGCATTGAAGTTACCGCCCGATGCCCCATTCACCAATCTTGATGGATCGTTCTGTATCGTCCAATCCACAATCTCCTTGGTCTTGAACTGTCCCCAAGCCTCATTGAAAGGAACCCAGATCACGATACTTGGGTAATTATGCAATTGCGCCATAATACTTTTCCATTCCTTTCTGTAAATAGCTTCCGATTCAGGCGATCTATCCTTATCGTGTTTTGCACTACTGATCTTTCCGGGCTGCATATCCCAAAAATTGCCACCTAGGTCACCACTTGGCATATCTTGCCAAACCAAAATGCCTAGGCTGTCGCAGTGTCTGTACCAACGAGCCGGTTCCACTTTGATATGCTTCCGGATCATGTTGAAACCCATTTCCTTGGTTTTGACGATATCGAATTTCAATGCCTCATCAGATGGAGCGGTGTGCAGCCCATCAGGCCACCACCCTTGGTCCAAAGGACCATAATGGAAGATGAACTCATCATTTAAGTACATACGCTCAATACCTTGAGCGTCTTTCTTTTTGCTGATCTTTCTCATCGCAAAGTAGCTCTTCGCCTCATCTACCACTTTACCCTTTCGAAGCACTTTAATCTGTAGGTCATAAAGGTGAGGCCTAGATGGGCTCCATAGTTTCAGGTCATTCAATTTCAATTGATGCAGATCTGCTGGACTACCCTTTACCTCCGCTACTTTTTGACCGCCATCAAAAGCTTCAATTAGAATTTCATCCGAAGCCTGGGCGCCTTCGATTGCAGCCTGAATGGCTAAGGATTTTTGGTCTATATCAGGAGTCTGTTTAGTAGATACAATGTAGGTTTGAGGAACACTTTCCAACCATACCGTTTGCCAGATGCCTGAAACTGGCGTGTACCATATCCCATGCGGATTGATGATCTGTTTCCCTCTAGGTTGAGGTCCTTCACTCGTAGGATCCCATACACGGATCGTTAAATCCTGTTTGCCCGATTTTTTGATCGCCTTACTGATGTCAAAGGAAAAGGCATCAAATCCACCTTCATGGCTTCCGACATGTTGGCCATTCAAATACACGTCACATTGCCAATCCACCGCGCCAAAATGCAGGAGCACCTTGCCCTTGTTCACTTTCTTGTCGATAGTGATCTGGTTGTGGTACCATATCGCATCATCCTTACTAACTCTTTTTCCGACCCCTGACAGCGCAGACTCTATGGCAAAAGGCACCAAGATATCGCCATCCCAAGAAGTCGGGGCGGTTTTTTGATCTTTTGGACTAACCTTGTATTTCCAGAGTCCATTGAGGTTCTGCCAATTGTTCTGCCGAACCAATTGTGGTCTGGGGTACTCGCGATGTGCATTTTGAGGGGTTACTTGTTCTGCCCAAGGGCTCAGGATCTTGTCGACTACAGGTTTCCACGTCTGTGCGAATCCTGTAGAAAGCGAAGCGGTTAGCAAACATGCTATGGCAACGGTTCTTTTCATCATGTTGGTCTGTTAAGTTTAAATTGATCTAATCAATAGCGCTAGCTATTCAAATAGGTTTCCCTAAAATACGATTATTATTTAAATATCATGAGGGATTGAGGAAATAAAATAATTTAAATTAAACGACTGTATTATAGCTGTTTAAATTTTTAAAACAAATTTTATAATTATCTTATAAGAAAAAATAAAATTTATAGTTTAAATTTAACTTATAAACCTGCCAATATGAAAACCGGAGAATCAAAGGAATTTGATCATGAAAAACGATTGATGGATATCCGTTCCCAATTGGAAAGGTATGCCCATTATTGGAAGTGGTTTGTGGTATCCATGGGGGTCTGTTTCCTGATCGGCTTCTTATATCTGCGATATTCTGTTAGGATTTACGAGGTCTACGCTAAGATATTATTGCAAGATGAAAAGAAAGCAAGTGGAGAAATGGCTGGTCTTGCCGAGTTGGCCAATTTAGCGGGCCGAGGCACTTCCTCAGCCGCATTTGTAAATGATCAGATCCAGGTTTTGCAATCCCGAAGGATCATGCGGAAGGTGGTGGATGCCAATGGCTATGAGATCACTTATTTCCAGAAGGGTCTGATCAGGGAAAAGGAGATCCCTGCCCAGGAATCCCCTTTGAAAATGATTTTGTTGGAGCCAAACTCTCCGCTCTTGGAAAGGAAAGCTTACTCGGTCGAAATTAGGCAGGAGAGTGGGGTGTATATACTCACAAATGACGAAGAAGAGGAAGTGCCCATCAAGTTGGGTAAGGCGATCCCATCTCCGATCGGAAAGATCATGTTCGTTCCGAACCCCAAAATATCTTGGCGAACTCCTGTAAAGATCAATTATATGCCAAAGGAAATCACGGTGGATATCTTACGGGGTAAAATGCAGATTTCTCCAACCAAAGATGTGTTATCCTTTGCGGTCGATTTTGTATTTCGTTATGCATCGAGAGAAAAAGGGATTGAAGTGGTCAATTCCTTGATCCAGCAATATAATCAAGATGCCTTGGCGGATAAGGCCAGGGTGTTTAAATCCACCAGTAATTTCATTAATAATCGATTGTCCATCATATCGGAGAATCTGAAGGCTGCAGATGGCAGATTGGAAGTTTTTAAACAGCAGCATCAGGTGTTGGATTTGGATCTGGAGGGGAGCATCAGGGCGGAGGGAGCTGTGGAGAGCGAAAAGGAACTCATGGATGCCAAGATGCAATTAGAGCTGGTCAATATGATGGATGAACTCCTTCAAAACAGTAATTTGGACCTTCTCCCGGTCAATATCGGGCTATCGGATCTGACCATCCAATCGGAAATCAAAACCCATAATGAACTGCTCCTGGAACGAAACGAACTTCAGAAATCAGCGAGTCCCCAGAATCCTGTCCTGCAGAATTTAGAGCAAGCTGTATCCATTTCCCATGCTAATATCACGCGTTCTTTGGCCAATTCCAGGCAGGTATTGACCTCCAAAGTGAATATGCACCAACGCCGACGCATGCAGTTTGAAGGAAAAAAAGCCAGTATGCCATTGAATGAGCGAAAGTACAAGGATATTGTTCGGCAACAAAAAACGATCGAAACCTTGTACCTATTCCTACTTCAAAAATTGGAGGAAAATGAGATAAACCTGTCGGCAACTCCTTCTACCTTAAAGGTGGTTGATCTCGCTTATGCTACTTGGAGACCGGTTTCCCCGCGTAAAATGTTGGTTTTGCCAATTTCCATGGCTATAGGCTTTCTATTGCCATTATCCCTGCTTTACCTTAAGTTTTCTTTGGATATCAAGGTGCAGGGCAAGGCCGATTTACTGAAGATAGGGGATGTGTCGGTCTTAGGCGAAGTACCCCGGTCTCATCAGGACATTAAAGCAGAAAGTGATCGGACCGCGCTTGCAGAAGCTATCAGGATCTTACGCACCAACCTTCGGTTCCTGATGGGCAAGAACGTCAAAGGAGCTTCGGTGTATTTTGTTACTTCCACTATAGCTGGTGAAGGGAAGTCGTTTATTGCCACTAACCTGGCAAAAGTACTTTCCTTTGCTAATAAACGGGTATTATTGATCGGGGCGGATATCCGGTCCCCAAAAATCCTCGCTTATCTCAACCTGACCTACCTTCGGCATACCCAACCAGGCATCAGCAATTTCCTGGTAGACGAAAATTACCAGGTTAAAGACCTTATCATTCCGCAAGCGAAGGGTTTTGGGTTTGACTTAATTTATTCGGGATATATCGCCCCTAATCCAGCAGAATTGCTCATGAATGGACGGTTTGAGGAGATTATCCAATACGGCAGGGACAATTATGATTTTGTCATTGTAGATACGGCTCCGGTGGGATTAGTGACCGATACATTTTTGATTTCTGAACTTGCCGATTTGACCATTTATGTCGTTCGAGCACAATTTTTGGACAAGAGACTTTTAGAGGTTTCCAAAAGCTGTTTTGAAGAAGGGAAACTGAAGAAAATGGCTTTTTTACTGAATGACGTAGATTTTTCTTTAGGCTATGGTTATGGCTACGGATATGGATATGGCGAAGAACCAGTAAAAAAAGGCTGGATGAGGAAATTTAGGTTTTTAATTAATCTAATAAGACAAAAATATCTTAAATAGATAATATTGTAGATTATAAAGTAGCTGTATATCTACAAAATATTGCTAAAAAAGCTTAATAGTATAAAAAATTAATGTTAAGACAATATTAAGCTTGTATTAATGAAATATTTGTTTTAACATTGTTCCTATAAATGCTAGATACCCAGAAAGAAGCATAAATAACTACGATTATCTACCTGCTGTAAATATTATTTCCAAGAGTACCGCTAAAATTATTTTTGAGTTTCAAGATTACGATAAGGTTCAATTTTTATTGATGGAATGTTCATAAAAGTGTAATTAACTGATAGGTAATTATAAATCCTATTATAACAAAATAACCCAAAACAGACAATATTATGAAAAATGATGAAAGAAAAGATTATATCGTGCCTAGCATGTCTGTTACGCACGTGGAGCTCGAGCAAGGAATTGCTGCCGAATCAGTAACTGCCTCACCAAATCCATCCGTAGGCGATTGGAATGAGGGAACAGGCGGTATGGATGATAACGATTTATAAACCTAGCTAATTACACACATTATGGAAAAGTTGACAAATCACTTCAATTGGAAATTAGCAGGTGTTATTTTCCTTGGTACCGCGTATTTTCTTCTAGTAGGATGTTCCAAACAAATGAACGCGGATGATGCCATTCCAAAAAAAACTAAGATTTCGGTACGAGTAGATGGGATCGATGAAAGTATAAAGAACGCCCAAGGCGAAGCGAAGGCTTCGGCATCTTCCAAGGAAGTTAGTGCTAAGGAAGTCGCAGAATTGCATTTCGCCGGTTTCGATGCTTCCCTTTCTGTAGACCACGAATTAGGGACCGCAGGAGGTAGAAAAATGATCAAATCGAGTTCCCGAAAAGGAGCTTCTAAACAGGTAATGGGAGCAGCAATGGATCCCGGGGTAAAATATAGGCTTTACCTCTATAAGGCGGATAATAGCTTCGTCAGTTCAACAGAACTGACATCAGATGTCCCTGCCGAGATCGAAGTGGATCAAGGTGTGGATTATAAATGGTATGCTTTATCCTATAACAATAGTGAATCACCTGTAGATGTCAACCCAGCAACACCTACCGTGACTTCCCTTTCATTACCTGCCAACAAAGATATTCTGTATGATGCAGGTACATTTTCCGTTCCAACAGGACCAACCCCAATTGATGTTCCTGTCAGTATCGTATTTGATCATATGGTATCCAGGATAGGAATCGAATTGAATACCATGGGGATGTTTGCAGACATGGCCTCTGCGGTAGTTTCAGTTACAGGCTTATCGGCCTACTCAGGGACATTTGACTTGGCATCGGGTACTTGGGGAACTCTTACAGCTGCAGCCAACGGTATTGATTGGGCAGATTTTGTGGATATTGAACCTCCCTATGCCGATCGGAAAATCGCCTATGTATATACACCAAGTACAGCAGCAATTAATAACCTGACAGTGACCATGACCGATCTTTCTTTAAATATTGACGATAATACTGTGCGATCTTTCAGTGCTTTATTAGCCGCTACACCATCGGTGTTTACTTTTAATGTAACCCCGGTAGTAGCCAATGATCACCGGTTATTGGTCAATCTGATCGAATCACCATTGACTGTGGGAGGAGTGCGTTGGGGTCGTGCAAACCTGTATTATGCAGGTGGACACAATCCTTATCGCTTTCACCATACCTATGCCCATTCTTCTGAAAGAAACACCTTCTTTTCCTTCAAAGGCCTTGTTCCGCAAAGTTTTGGGGTGAATGGTGATCCTTGTGCAGAAGTATATCCAGCAGGTAAATGGCGCATGCCAACCAATAATGACCTTATGGCATTGACCGGAACACCACCATTATATCTTAACGGACAGGCCAATACCACGGGTGCCACAGGTGGCCTTGGTTATCTCGAATATACCAACGCTACAGGGACCGCAGCGCCTTATCCAAGCAATGATCTCCATTTTAATTATAATGGCGGAAGTCTTTCTGTAGGGATATTTGAAGGTTTATTGCAGGTAACCTTTGGTAATCTTGGTATTACCGGCGAATACTGGAGTTCGACCAATGGAACCAATATATTGGGTTTAGTTGGGTTAGGGGGCTACAGTTTGTTGATGACTAATACTTTGGGGGATATGATGGAGGCGGAACTGCTGAATGTACAGACGCTTGGTGTTGATGTCATCGAATCACCGTTCAAGAACGTAAGATGCGTGCGAGCTAATTAAAAATCATCTACCTATGAAATTTTTAACCCACTTATCGGTCAGAAAGGTTGGCAATGATTACATCATGTTGCAACCTGGATTGGAAATGCTCGATATGGCCCGTGTTTTTACCCTTTCCGAGTCGGCCGCCATGATCATTGAGGAGTTTAAAGGGAGGGATTTTGAAGAGCAGGATGCCGTGGACTTTGTTCTGCGGACTTTCGAAGTGGAAGCCCAAAGGGCACAAACGGATGTTCGGCAGATCCTGACGCATTTCTTCCGAGAAGGATTATTTGTTGCACGATGATAAAGCAGGATATCCTATATCAAAAATCCGTTGTGGTTTTTTTAGATCTCCTGAAATTTGCCTTATGGGGAAAACCCCTCGCATTGGATAAATTTCAGGAGCTAAAAAACCCAGATTGGGAAAATGTATATAGACTAGCCTACTTTCAGACGCTCGATGGGTTAATTGCTCATGCAGCCCAACAACTTCCTTCTTACTTTATGCCCGAGCAGCCTATGTTATATAAAATGATCCTCCGCGAACAGCAGATCAGGGAAAAAAACGAGAAAATGAATACGATCATTTCCGAATTGGATGGATTGTATAATGCGGAAGGTATTCGGCCAATTCTTCAAAAGGGGCAGGCCGTTGCCCAATATTATCCGGATCCTTTCTTGCGTGTTTGCGGAGATATCGATTGGTATTTTGAACGGGGCTTTCCCTATAATAAAGCCTTCAAGCTCATGGTAGATCTGAAAACGAACATCCATTTCCATTCTGGATATAGCTGTGGATACGACTGGAAAGGTCTTCATGTAGAACATCATCAACGACTGATACAAGCAAGAAATCCCTGGAACCTAAAATTTCTTAATAAGCTACTGACTGAAGAAAAAGAGGCATTTGAGCCCATTTCAAGTCAAGGTTTTCAGACCCATATGCCCAATCCATTTTTAAATTCCATCATGCTCAATGTACATATCCTTAGCCATCAAGTGGGCTATGGCATTGGTTTGAGGCAACTATGTGATGTTGCCCGTTTATACCATACCCAATACCAAAAATTGGATGGGGACAGATTGAAATTTGTTTACAAGAAATTGGGGGTATTGGCATGGATGAATAAACTCCATTATACCTTGGTCAAGTATATGGGATTAAGAGAGGAGAATTTACCTTTTCCATTAGAAAAGAAATCGGTCAACGATTGGATGATCAAGGATATCCTTTTTGCAGGAAATTTTGCTTTCCATGATCCACGTTTTCCGGATATCAATAATCCAATGGGACGAATGAATAGAATACCAAGACTATTCTACAGTTTCAGACGATATCTACCCCTCGCCCCATCAGAAACGGTGGCTTTTCCGATCATCCAAGTGATCTCCAAATTCCACCGGTAAAAAATTAGTTTACAAAATTATTATAGGTGCTCACCACCGTTTGGGCAGCATTGTCTAAATCTGTAAATGCTCCTTCCGAAATCTCGCTTGACGAATTCATTTCACGTTGAATAATGCGCATTTTACCAAGATAGGTATCCACTGCTTCATTGAAAGTGTTGAATCTTCGGTTGTTACTTTCGTATTGATCCCCTTTAATCGGGTTCTCCTTATTTTTATTCAATAAAGTCTCCAATTCATTGTACTGTTTTTCAAAATTGGCTTTGAAAGCCTGGTTACTCACATCATCATAAGTACCCATGGTTATTTCTTTACAGTATTCCATGATTTTCCTAGAAGAAATAATCTGATCCTTAAAAGGATGATCCTTCAATATTTCCGATTCTGCTTTATCCGCTTCAGGACGTAATGCAGTAAAAATTGCTTTAGATGCCTTTTCATTCTTATCTATCTCTGCTAAACCCTTGGCTCTAAAATGCTCCATTTTTTTTCCACTGTCTTCTTTCCAATCTTCGGCAGATTTATAGTTTTCCATTTCCTTATATAGGCTTTGCAGGGCAGTGAAACTGGTTTGCATGCTGTCTATCCATACTGCATAATCACCTTTTAAAGAGCTTGGGGCTTTTAAATCTTTTAATTGATTGACCATTACAGGTTTTACCAAAATGGGAGGTATAGCTATGGCCTCTGGATTGGCCATCTTTTGTTTGATGAAGTAATCCAGGTTATCGACTGCGCGAATGTAATTACGGATAAAACTATTGTGGTTATTTTCCGTTTGAACCATCTTGTTATTGAAATCTATGATTTCTTGCGCCTCATTTTTAGAACCGGAAGAAAATAATCCTCCTGATTCGTTTTCTGTTTCTCCAGACTTGGATTTATCTCCCGAACCTGAACATCCGACAGTAAGAGAAATGGCTAAAACGCCTAAAATTAGTGATTGTGCTATTTTCATCCTGATATGAATTGGTGTACTCATATCAGGATAAAAAATATGCCAACCTTGTTTAAAGGCTATTAATACCTATATACAAAGTATCTACAAGCTTAAATTACATCAATTTTCTCCCCATTCCAACCAATTGCCTTTACTTTGGTGGAACCAATTGGAAGATGTACAATGGTGTGTTGGTTATTGGTGAAACCAGCACCACGGAATGCGACTTTGACTAATTTATCGCCCTGATACGTCTCAAATGCAACTGCACCTGGCCAAGCTAGATTATCGATGATCAAACGATCCTTTTCCTTCGAAAATCCTTCGTTAATTTTACCCTTTAATACTTCTTGATTCTTAAAAATTGAAATACTGTTCGCCGTAAGGTAATGGATAACAGGACTGCTTGGTTTCGGAAATTGGGAAGCATATTTTTCTACTTCTTGTATGTCTTGATCGGTAATCAACATACGCCCAACCGTATAATCGTCTACAATAAGATCAATCGGAGCAAGGATCCCAGATTTTTTAAAAAAATCGGTTAAGTCTAATCCACTCACTTTACAAGCATTCTTGACGAACTGTAATTGATAGTAGCTTTCGGATTCCTGATCTGAAACAGGTTCTTGGATAGCTTTATAAAATATGTCACCATAGAAGTCCTTATTTCCCCATTTCTTACCAGCACCAACCTCATGGAAGTACAATTGTAATTGCCATAGCGGAACCAATTTGACGAAATGATCACCACCCCAATCTCTTTTACGCTCTCTATCCCAACGGTCTGGACCCGCTTGGGTTAACCAAGGCTGACCATGCACAAATGCAGATTCCATATAGGCAGTTATCCTTCCTCCAATTTTAGGCTCATCATAATCCTTCAGTTTTTCATGTTCCAATTTAGGGGAATGGGAATTGTAAACATATTGTGTCCAAACGGAATATATGTTATTGGTTACTTCCGTTGTACCCGTCCATTTCATATTTGGCCTAACTTGGTTGACATGACCAAACTCATGGGCAACACCCCAAGAATTTTTCCGTAGCCGATTGATGTCCGCTAGATCTTTCATGGTATTATCATGAAAAGCAGCACCCAATCCATCTGCATGCATAAATCCTTTCCAAATTACGCGGCCAAACATATGGTTCTTAGGTTCTTTTTTATATTTTACCAAACCCATGATCTCATGTTGAATATGAATTATCGAATCATATAGTGCTACTAATCCTTTACCATTTTCTGGGGTTCCTTTTTTTAACGATTCTTTGGAATAGGCAAGGTGTACTTTTTTACCTACTAAATCGATAACAGGGCCATGGGCTGAACTCAGTATCTTTTGGTACTTGTGATTATCATCTTTTCGGGCATCAAACACACCGTTTATTTTACCAGAAAGGATATGGATCTTTAATTTTTTAAAGGGTTTTCCTTCATCATAGAAATGTTGGATATAAGAATTGCCCTTATCCTTTACTTGGAATTTATTTAATCCAGCTTTTAAAGGATAGGAGTGCATCCTAAAATGTTCATCATCCCAATTGGTGACCAATAAGTTTAGTTTTTGGTTTTCATTTTCTTCAACCCAGACAAGAACTTCTTCATTTGCTGAAAAATAAATTCCGGTAGGATTTTCAAATTGGGAGTAAGGGCTGGTTTTTAATTCTTTAGCTAGAATTTTAGGGTCTAAGAAGCTTTCATACGTTTTGAATCTTTCCGCTAAAGGGTAGTTTCCATTTTTCATCTGTATTGCAACTTCACGCAAAACCGGATGCTGGATTTCTTGGATAGCTTGTTGATTCGCCTTTTTGGTTAGACTCGTCAGATTTTTCTTGTTAAAAAAAGAAAGGTCATTTTCTGATTGTGCAAAGGATAGGTTGCTGGCACAGATCAAAAAACTGATTATGGCTAGTTTCTTCATCATTTCATTCATTTATTCCAAGATAATGAATAAATGACGCTGGAAAACCAGCCTTAATCATTCAATCGTTTGCATAATGGAAATATTACAGAGTAATAGATCCTTTGATCATATTTCCATAAAATTATGACCTTAAAATCTTCTCCATTGCCTTACCTTTGGCCAGCTCGTCTATCAACTTATCCAAATATCTAACCTGTTGAATCAGCTTATCTTCAATTTCTTCAATTCGATCGCCACAGATTACCCCGGTGATTTTTACAGCATTCGGATTCATCTTTGGTGCTTTCCCGAAAAAATCCTCCAAGTTTATTTTCTCATCTATGGCTTTCTGTAAGGTCTTTTCATCATAACCCGTAAGCCAATAGATAATCTCATCAACTTCCGCTTTTGTTCTGTTCTTTTTCTCCGCTTTTTGGATATACATCGGATAAACCCCTGCGAAAGACATTTTATAAACGCGTTCTATATTTTTTGGATGCATAATGTTGAATTCAGTAGGTAAAAAATACCCGACAATTTACAATAAATTCATAAATCACTTGTTATAATTTTTACGTAAATTGGTATATAATTAGAAAACCGTCTTATGAAAGGGGAAACCTTAACCCAAAAATTGCATTTATTATGGCGCGCAGGTTTTGGGCCAGCGCTGGAACAGATTCCGACCATAGATAAAAGCAGTATCAAAGACCTCTACCGCAGCTTAACTAAGCCCCAGAAGTTCCAGCCAGTGAATTTCCAAAAGCCAGAGCAGCCAACGGAAGATGCTTATAACCCTATGGACAATGCAGAGAAGCGGAAACAGACCCAAAAATTAAACCGTTCCCAGAACCTGGATCTAAATATCGACTTCATGAACCAGATGATTCTTTCCGAGGCCCAACTGAACGAAAAGATGGCTTTTTTCTGGCACGGCCATTTTGCGAGTCGATCTGTTAATCCCAGGTTTAGCAAACAATTGCTGAACAGCATCCGTCGGCATGCCTTAGGTAATTTCAAGGATCTCTTGTTTGCCGTCAGCCAATCGCCCTCCATGTTGAATTTCCTGAACAACCAACAGAATAAAAAAGGCCATCCCAATGAGAACTTTGCAAGGGAGGTCATGGAATTATTCACCTTGGGAAGGGGGAATTATACGGAAACAGATGTAAGGGAAGGGGCGAGGGCATTTACAGGTTGGGCATATAATAAACAAGGAGAATTTATTGAACGTAAAAATCAACATGATACTGGCGAAAAGACGTTCTTAGGGAAGAAGGGTAATTTTTCAGGGGAGGATGTTCTGCATATTATCTTGGAAAAGAAGGAAACGGCACGGTTTATAACCGAAAAGATCTATAAGTTCTTCGTGAATGAAAAAGTAGATGAAGCGAGGGTTCAAGAGTTAAGCTCCATCTTTTATCAAGCTAATTATGCTATCCAAAAATTATTGGATAGCATCTTTCTGAGCGATTGGTTCTACGAAGCACAACATATTGGCAACCGTATAAAATCACCCATTGAATTGATGGTAGGCATGATGCGTATTATGCCCATGCAAGTGGCACATCCCGAAAATCTAATAGATTATCAACGCTTATTGGGGCAAATGTTGTTATATCCACCCAATGTGGCCGGATGGCCGAATGGAAAAGCCTGGATAGATAGTTCAACCTTGATGCTCCGGCTTCAGATGCCACAAATCTGGACTGGTTTAAGGCCAATGGACTACGATGCTCCGCTGGATGATGATCTGGACATGGGGACCAAGAATAAGAACAGCAATTTAAGACAATTCAAGAACCCCCAGATCGAAATCGACTGGAATCAAGTCAATGATACATTCAAAGGCAAGAAATTAGTGGACTATATCCTGCAATCACCAAATAAAAGCGTTCAAAAAGTTGCTACACGTTTTGCAGATGAGGGAATAAAAATGAATATGATCAACTTGATGTCCACACCGGAATATCAGCTGATGTAATCCTGAGAATATGTATATCAAGAGAAGAGAGTTTTTAAAGATGGGCAGTTTGGTTTCCGCATCTATGATGCTACCAAACTTTCTGAAGGCCTTGGAAATAGATAATTCACTCCAAAATAGGCCGAATATATTGGTAGTACTGCAATTTACAGGCGGAAATGATGGGTTGAATACCATCATCCCGACCCGAAATGATATTTATTTTCGGGAAAGAAGCCAAATTGGAATCAAAAATTCCCTGCGCCTGAATGATGAGGCCGGCATCAATCCTAACCTTGGCTTTTTCAAGAAATTATATGAACAGGGCGAACTGGCGGTTTTAAATAATGTGGGGTATCCAAATCCGGATAAATCCCATTTTCGAAGCATGGATATTTGGCATTCGGCCAGCCGATCGGACGAATACCTGGAAACAGGTTGGTTAGGAAGGTATTTGGATGAAGCCTGTTACGATTGTCCGCATCCCACACAGGCATTGGAGGTGGATGATATGTTGAGCTTGGCCCTAAAAGGAAAGAATAATAAGGCTTTTGCGTTCAAGGAGCCACGGAAACTATACCAGTTGAGCCAGGAAAATTATCTTAAAACCCTAGCCCAGCAACATGATCATGAGGAAGAAACGGTTTCCTATCTGTACAGCACCTTAGGTTCAACCATCAATAATGCCGATTATATCTTTGATAAGAGCAAGACCAAAGCAACTGCTGATTCCTATCCAAACTCAGGATTAGGAAAGGAATTCAAGACCATTTCCTCGCTTATCAAATCGGATATCAATACCCGGGTATATTACCTATCTATCGGAAGTTTCGATACCCATGTGAACCAGAATGATAGACAAGGGAAGTTATTCCAGGAAATCAATGAAGCGGTAAAAGCTTTTGTTGCCGATTTGAAAAAACATGATCTTTTCAAGAATGTCTTATTGATGACCTTTTCGGAATTTGGAAGGAGGGTGGCACAGAATGCCAGCAATGGTACTGATCATGGAACGGCCAATCAACTTTTCTTTATCAGTGGAGGATTGAAGAAACAAGGGATGCTCAATGCGCTTCCGGATCTGAGAAACCTCCATGAAGGAGATTTGATATATACAGAAGACTTTCGGAAGGTGTATGCTACTGTGCTGAAGAATTGGCTCCAGGCAGATTCCAATAAAATTTTAGGTTGGAAGAATGGTTTGTACGACTTTGTGTAAATTGGCGCTTTAAACTTTGTGTATATTGCCTCTTTAATACGTACAGATGTTTACTTTCGAAGTCCTAATCAAAGCTTTTCTAATTGGAGGAATGTTCCTCCTTGCATTTCTTAATTTCAGCCATGCTGTCCAAGTCAATCGGAAAGCGAATATTTGGTTCGGGGTGTTTGCTATTTTCTGGTCCACATTTTGGTTGGATGAAATGCTTTATCTTGGATCATTAAAACATCATGTTATCTATCAAGTCGGCGTGGTATTCATTCAATTCCTGGTGCCGCTTACCTTTTTGATCAGTGTTTATTATTATACCAATCCAGATTATAAATTCGGGAAATATCGAATTATTCTTTTCTTGGTTCCACTCCTGATACTGATTGCCCTGTCCTTAAAAGAAGTTTTATCTGAAAAGACTTATCATATCCTGATTTTGGTCCTGTTCTTTAGCCATGCCATTACCTGTGTGGTTTTGGCGTATTTTAAGGTACACCGGCATCAAAAGCTTATCCAATCGTTTTCATCCCATACCCAAGATGTGGATCTGCGATGGATAAAATATATTATCTATTCTTTTATAGCATCATCCTTATTGATCCTTGCTTATAACCTGCTCTTACCCACTAGGAACCTAAATATTTTCGCGAATCTTTTCTTCTTGTTTATCCTTTACTTGGTGGCATTTTACTCCATCCGACAGAAGGAGATATTCCCTAAAGGTTTGGACATTGTTGAAGAGCTTGAAAAATCGGAGGAAGAGGAATCCAATCCCAACCAACAAAAGATCAAATTGATGAGTGATGAGGATCTTTTGGCTGGCAAAGAAAGACTGATGCTATTGATGGAACAGCAGGAGGCTTTTCTGGACACGGAATTAAACCTGTTGAAATTGGCTAATCAAATGGAACTCAGTAGCCATCAATTGTCCTACATCATCAATAACGGTTTTCAGCAAAACTTTTTCCAGTTCATCAATTCATTCCGAGTAGAGCGAGCCAAAGAACTATTGTTAGATCCAAAGATGATGCCTTATAATATTGTTTCTATTGGATTCTCTTCTGGATTCAATTCCAAGACGGCCTTCAATACGGTTTTTAAGAACAGCACCGGATTGACACCTACTGCATATCGGCAACAGCACAGTTAACTTGATCGGATTTATAAATCCGAACTTCTAAGCGTCTGTAAACCTGATTATTGACTGCGGTTGGTGGAATTGGTTCAGTTCTATAAGTTGAAACCTATATACGACATGTAGCCCCTAATTTTGATCTTGATAGTTAATGGATTAACACAAAATTAGATGATCATGTATCAAGAAGAAATTGCCATCCAAGCAGATGTAGAATTGCTGGAGAAATTATTGGTTCAACATCGATATATTCAAGCATGGGAGCAGGGCTTTGAAATTTTTAAGGAGCTGCAGGTGGATGCAGCGAAAAAATGCATCGTGCATTGGGATATTGAAAACAATGTAGATTATATCTATACGTTGAGGGAGAATATAATAGGGGTAAATTTAACTTTGGCTGCAGACCTGGACCCGACTGATCAACATATTCCTGAGCGATTGGAAAGTTCCAGGACCTATATCTCCAATATCATACCTAAAATCAAACGATTGGCGGAAGAATTGTATTTCGATTAAACAGTTGCTTCGCTTTATTGTTCTTTCTAAAAGAGCAGGTATGAAGGAAACAAGCATTAAGGTTTTGGTTATTTTGGGGCATCCCCGTAAAGACAGCTATAATGCGGCCTTAGCCGAATCCTATGTAGCAGGGGCAAGGGCAGCTGGGGCGCATGTGGAATTCCTGCATGTCGCTGACCTTCATTTCGATCTGCATGTTCAGATCCCTTCCCCGCAGGATCAATTTGAAGAGGAAGACCTCAAAGAGGCCAAACGGTTGGTCAAATGGGCGGATCATCTTGTTTTTGTCTATCCGACCTGGTGGGGAAATATGCCGGCCTTATTAAAGGGATTTATCGATCGGGTATTTGTTCCTGGATTTGCCTTTTACGAGATTCAGCCGGATGCCTTTAAAAAATTGCTCAGCCCAAAAACTGCCCAGCTGATCATTACCATGGATACGCCTGTATTGATAGACCGTTTGATCAATGGAGCACCTTCAAGAAGATCTTTGCAAAATGCTACCTTAAAATTCTGTGGGGTGAGTCCTGTTAGGAGCATGCTGATCAGTCCGGTCAAACATTCTTCTGATGAAAAAAAGGAGGAGTGGCTGACCAAAGCCTACCATAAAGGAAAAGCCCTAGAAAATGGCATTCTTACTCCTTGGGAGAAGTTGATGGACCAGATCATGCCCTGGATCAAGGCGATCAGATTGCAATTCTATCCCATGACCTTCTTTGCCTATGCTATCGGTGCCTTTTTGTATGCAGAACTAGCAGGGTCTTTTAACCCTTGGATTTTCGTATTGGGATATCTGGTTCTTTTTGTGATCGAGGTGATCACGGTTTTCAGTAACGATTATCTAGATCGGGAAACCGATCGGTTGAATAAGCATTTCAGTACATTTTCTGGGGGATCAAGGGTATTGGTCGATGGTGTGTTGAGTGAAAAAGCTTATACCAATTCCTTGAAATATCTGTTGGTAGTATTGGCGGTTCTCTGTGTGTTCATGGGCATATTCGCCATTGCCTCTGCTATGCAAGTTTTGTTGGTTACTGTCCTTTTGTTTTTGATCGCGGTATCTTATACTGCCGCGCCTTTACGGTTTTCCTACAATGGTTGGGGCGAGATTGTGGTGGGGTTTACGCATAGTTTTGCCGTTATTATCTGTGGTTTTGTTTATCAGGGTGGAGCGTTGAATAATATTTATTCTTGGGTGGTTGGTATACCCTTGTTCTTTTCCATTGTTCCGGCGATTATCATGGCGGGAATACCTGATCATGATGCCGACCGAGCTGCTGGAAAAGGGACCTTGGTGGTTAGGCTTGGTAAAGTGAGGGCGACTTATTTGGCGGGGCTTTCCGTTTTGTTGTCCATGAGTTCTGTACTTCTTTTGAAGAAGGATGTGCTGTTGGATTGGGTTTATTCGGATATTATCTATGTAGCCTTTTTGCACGGCGGTTGGTTGTTATATTTACTTTACCAATACATCAATAAAGCCGATAAACCTGCTCGGATTGATGGTATAATGGGCATTGCACTTATGTATATCCTTTGGTATACCTTAGTACCTTTTTTTAATCTTTTATAAAGTTTCATTTTTTGAAATAATATTAAGATATTTTCCAAATGAACCGATATTTTTTAATTTTCCTTCTTTGTATATCTGTTGTAGGTTTTGCAAATGGTCAAGATACAATTCCATTTAAGCTTAATGATCATTATAATATTTTGGTTAAAGCTTTGATCAATGAAAAGGACTCTGCTGATCTCATGTTTCAGATTTCTATGCAGGAAGCTTCATTGGCACCTAATCGGGAGCGGAAAATGAGTTCGGTGAAGTTTGATACGACAGAGTTTCCTGAAGGTTTGAGCAAGGTTAATCGCATTCAGGTAGCTGGAGTTACGGTAGATAGTATCTGGATCTGGGATAATGAACTTACAGGCTATGGTGCGGAAGGTAAAATTGGGTTAAAAATGTTCCAAAATAAGGTGTTTAAGATGGATTTTGATGCCTCTAAATTTGTGCTTTACGAAGGGTTGCCGGATATTTCGGCATACAGCAAATTACCGCTTAAACTAAATAGGGGTCAACTTTTTGTAGAAGCATCAAGTAGTAGCGGGGAGAAGATGCAAACCGACGAATTTTTACTTCAATCTGGATTTTCTGGAGCTGTCCTTTATAAGCAAAAAATTTCAGAAGATCTTAAGTTGGAAGAGCTTCCGGTTATAGAGAAAAAGATAATGAAAAATTCTTCAGGTCAGGAAGTTCATAATATGGTTTCCGTTTTACCGAATTTTCAGTTAGGTGCTTTTCAATTTAATGAAGTTCCTGTAAATTTCTTTTTAGGCGATGGTTTTCAACAACGCTCCAATTATTTAGGAGCGGACATGATCCATCGATTCAATTGGATTATAGATATCAAAGGCGGATTTGCCTATATACAGAAGAATAAGAATTTTGATGATCCTTATTATTTTAGGAAGAAGGCGAATTAATTATTTGGGCAGGAAGTAGTTTTGTGTGAAAGATTAAATCAAATCGAAAATAACGGCAAATTTTAAGAGATCCGCAAAATTCTCGCATTCAATCTTTCTGATCAGGTTTTTTCGATGGGTTGAAACGGTTAGTGGGGATAAGAATAGCAATTCAACAATCTCCTTAGTGGATTTACCATTAGCTACCAGTTTAATGATTTCTTTTTCTCTCTTGGTCAATAAAGCAAATTTCTTATAATTATTTTGGATAAAGCTATTTTGTTCCAGCGTTTTATTCACTCGGGAAATGAGATGGTCCATTCCGATGATTGGCGAGGATAGAATGATGATTTTATGATCCATTCGAATACCTAGATCAAAGGAAACAACCTTGAGGACGGTGTAAAACCAAGTGTAAAAATCATCTTTATGAAGTTTTACCCGTTGAAAAAAATTATACTGCTTGTCGAAATCGCCGATCTTCAGGTAATTGTCCATCCCCACAAATATGTGCTTAGACTCTTCTTTTACAAAGTATTGATCGTAATATGACTCGCCAAGATGATTGATTTCATCCACCGAAGTACCCAAACGTTCACAACCCCAATTGTTCATATAGGTGCACCCGATGGGTTGTAGCCCATCCAGATCATGAACCATCAAGGAAGCAGGAACAATTTCGCCTACATCTGCGATTTGAAGGTCCCCAACCTTAAGGCCTTTAGAAATGCCATGCATTTGTAAATTGAAAATATCCATTAATATGGGTAATTGGTTTGTTTTGTGTTAATTCTAATTTATGCTTTAAAAAATTAATTAACAAAAATTTTTAATAAATAGATGGTGTTTAATATTGCATAATAAGTAAGGGTGGGCAGTGGTGGAAGGGGAGTTTGGATTTAAGTCATTAATCTTTACATTCTTAAAAAATTCTTTCTTACTCTACTCAAAGTTTCCCTAGATAGATGTAAATATTTTGCTAAATCTGTGATTGATAGGTTGTTGACTAATTCTTTTCTATTTTTTAAAATGTACTTATAACGTTCAATTGGAGTTTTTAGGGTTAAAATTGAATAATGTTCCTCCTTCTTTTTAATCATTGATTGGGATAAATCAATACAGAGCTGTAATAAATCAGATTCTTTTTTAAAAATCTTAGTCATTTTTTCCAATGGACATAGTAAAATGGTTGAAGGAATATTAGCGTAAATAGAATATGGCAAAGTTGTTTGTTGGTGAATATCATTCCAGTTATCTACATATTCGGTTTCTGTATTAAAAGCCGCAATCCGTTCCTGGCCATTTTCGTCCATAAATGAAAGTTTAAGACATCCATTTACCACAAAGATACCATATCGAAGACGCTCCCCCATACTTATAAACAGCTCATTTTTATGTAAATGCCTTATTTCAGATATTTCTTTGAGTTTTTCCCAGTTTTCAGATAAAACATAAGGATACTTTAACTGAAGAATTTCATAAAATGATGCTATCGTCTGTTGTTTTTCCACTTCCTTACTATTAAAATAGATTTTAAAACCTTTATAAAAATAAACTATTATTTATTGGCCTAGTAATTTTTTGTGATTCAAATCACAGATAACCCCTGGAATTCAGTCTAATTTTGTGAATGTAAAATAATCAAATATGAAAATAAATAGCTTCAATTTCTTAACGGCTTTAACTTGCTTATTACTGTTATGTTTTAATAATGAATATGATGCACAGCAAAAGCTCCTTCAAAGATCAAGTACTTTAAAAAACAATATAATGATGACAACAGAAAACGAAATCAAGATTTTTTTTGATAGATATGTGGATTATTGGAATAACCATGATATGGAAATGTGGGGTTCACTTTTTACAGAAGATACAGACTTTATAACATGGTCTGGGACATGGTATAAATCTAAAAACGATAATCAAAAAAATCATCAGAAGGCTCATCAAATATTACAAGAGCAACAACAAAATATGACTTATGAATTGAGAGATATTAAGATAAAAATGTTGAGCCCTTATATTGCAATAGTACATGCTACATGGGTCTGGCCAAATTTTAAAACGAACCAAAGAACTGAGAATCGTTCTGGTCGATTAACTATGGTTTTAGTAAAAACAATTGACAATTGGTTGATAAAAGCTACACAAAATACGAGGACAGACAAAATTGTAGAGTAATAAGCATTTGAAAAATTTGAAATGAATCAAATGGTTATAAAAGAAAGTCATTATCTTCCTGCTAAAACTTCCCTCAAAGCATTTGTGCCGTTGATGGCTGATGGAAAACCCGAGTAAACAGTCATCAACAGCATAATTTCTTTTATTTCATCCTCTTTTAATCCGATATTTAACCCTGCATTTATATGGAATTTTAACTGCTGTTGGGCTGTTCCCAAGGCTGTTAAGGCTGAAATGGTAACTATCTGCCGGTGTCTTTTACTTAAATTATCTCTTGAAAAAATATCAGCATAGGCATATTCAAGAGTAAACTGAACCAGTTCGGGTGAAAAATCATCATACGTGTTTTTAAGTTTTTCTACTTGCAGACTATCTAAAGCCGATAATTCCTTTTCGCCTAAACTCTTACGATCTGATACCTTATTCACATTTGCAGTTTTTCCTAAATTATCTTTTATCCCTTTTCCTTGTCTTTCTGATAGTACTTCTTTAAGGGCATTCATCCCATTAATACTACTTGGAAAACCCGAATAAACGGACATCTGTAAGATCACTTCTTTCAATTCATTGATTGTACTTCCCGTATTCAAAGCCCCATTTATATGTACCTTTAATTGTGGTTGGACATTACCCATGGCAGTCAATGCAGCCACTACAGCAATTTCCTTTGATTTCAGATCCAATGTTTCTCTTGAATAGATGTCGCCAAAGGCATATTCAACAATATACTTACCCAAATCAGGCGATATATCGGCCAAACTATTGATAACATGTTCTCCGGCTTCACCGTCTATTTCTTTGAGTTTTTCCAAACCCATTTTATACCTTTCAGACTGAATCATAATTTTATCTGTTTGTCCGCTTGCATTTATACTCCATATTAAAAGCGAAAGGATGGCTACTAATTTCATCTTTTTTAGAAGTAAAATTAGGCTATGAATTGGCCACAGGGTTAGGACTTTATATTATTTTTTAGGTACTTTTCTCGGAATCCGGTAGGAGTATGACCAGCTTTCTTTTTAAAGATTCTAGCAAAATAGGAACTATCCTCAAATCCCAACTTAAAAGCAATCTCACTGGTGTTTAAAGACGAATATAACATCAATCTTTTGGCTTCGGTAATTTTCAATTCCAGTTGTAATTGCTTTGCTGAAAGGCCAGTTTCATCTTTGCAGGTTTGGTTCAATAGTCCTGAAGTAATGCCAAGTTCATTTGCATATTGATCTATACTGTGGTTTTTATCAAGATTTTCGGAAATAAGTTCTTTAAAATCTGAAATAACAGAGTTTGAAGTTGGGCTGAAAGCTATATTAGGTCGTAAAAGGGATAGTAAATAAGAAATACCTGATAATTGATTTTTTCCCGAGAGCATGCGATCAAAAATCTCCTTTATAAAAGGAATGTCTTCTTGCAATAGATCAAGGAAGGGGTAATTAAAATCAACATTTAATTGTTTTGCATTTGGGGCATCAATAAGAATAAAGTATCCACAGCTGTCAATGGAATAATTCCAATTATGGATCTGTTTAGGGTTAATAGAAAAAATTCTGTCTGGGTAAATTTCATATTCCTTAAAATCGATTACATTAAATCCTTCACCATTTGTGAACCAGACCAAGGAATAAAAATCGTGTCTGTGTGGCCATTCTAAAATAGGGTCGGGGGTATCTTCAAATACGCCGATGTAATAACCAATAGATGGATTTAAATGCGGTAGGATATCGCTTATGGAATAAACTTTCATTTATTTCTTTTCTTAAAATTACAAAAATGCTTGTAATCCAGCGTATTGCTGAGAATGTTCTATAAAAAAAGGGATTATGAAATTTTATATCCATAATCCCTTTCTAAAAGGAAATGTTTACTTAATTAACAACATACAACCTTAAATAATCATACTCAATGGTTGTACTGCTAGATCCTGAATTCTCTTCCCATTGGGCAAGTCCTAATCCTATTGCATTTAACGTATTTATCCCGCTGTTATTCCAAGTATGAATTACCGTACCATTAATCGCAAGTTTAAGATTTCCACCTTCCAATTCAGCTGTAAAGGTAGCCGGTTTAGTGATATCAACTGCCTCATGAGCTGTCCAATTTAAGATTACCTCTGATTTTCCATCCTTAATTTTAGCAATGGAGAAGTATTGGTTCTTAGAAATGTACAGGTAGATTTGGTCAATCTGACCAGCTACCGCACTTTGCTTTCCATTTAGAACAATGCAAGCCGCGCCGTTTCCACTTGTTAATTGGAGTGATGTCTCCATCAACTGTTTCTTCTCCTGGTCGGTAAAATAATTATGCTGCATAAAGGCATAATTAGAATAAAAGGCAGTTAGCTTATGGATATATTTACCATTGGCCATAGATACGTTATACGTATTGTTGTTATAGGTTCCGGTAAACCAATCAGATTTACCACCGTTAAAATTCTCTTCGTAAATCTGTTTGTAGTCCTTATCAATGGGATCCGTAGTTTCGTCCTTGCTACAGGAGCTGTAAAATAGGCATAAAGCAAAGGCGAAGAGGGCAACGAATATTCTTTTGTGTGTTTTCATAGCTGTATATTTTTTGTGTTAAAACAAAAATAACGGTATCCATAACCTAGGTCAATCCTTAAAAAGGCGTATTTCTTACTACCTGTTTTCTGGTAGATGCTTTTTGGTTATCTTTATAAGCACTAATTATACATCTTCTGCAAATAAATGATTCGAAATTATCTTTTGATGCTATGCTTCTCTTTGGTCCATTTTATCATTTGGGGACAGGAAATTGAGCAACTTGATAAGTCCTTGAAGGATGCGACAACGGAAGAACAGCGTTTTAAGGCTTTGTTGGAACTATCGGATTATTGGTCTTATCAGGATACCTTACAAGCTAAAAAATATCTTCTTCAGGCTAAGCCGCTGATCCGTGGAAAGGATTTGTTGCAGGGCATCTATTTATTTTACGAGGCAGGATTTTATTATGGCAATAATAACCCAAAGAGCCAAGCCATTTACATGCAAGCCGAAAAATACTTTAAGAAAATAGATACTAAGGAATCCTATCGGTACAGGGCAAAGTTATGGCATAATTATGGGGCATTGGAACAACAAAAAGATGATGATAAAGCATTTTTAGACATCACCATCAAACATTGTATTCCTTATGCCTTAAAATCTGGGGATTCAGATTTATTGATGAGTTATTTTACTGATGTCGGAATGCTTTTTTATAACCACAAGGAATACGAAAAAGCATTAGAATATTATTTTAAGGCCATAAGTTTGGTAAAATCTCCTGAACAGGAAACCGAAAACCTGCTTTGGGCTTATCATAATATGTTCGACACCTATTATATGCAGAACAAATTGGATAAGTGTAAAGAAGTCTTGGAGAAATCGGAAATCTTATTGAACAAATTGCCGAGTAAAAAATTAGCAGCCCTATTCTATAAGAATAAGGCCAGGATTCTTATCAAAGAGAAGAAATTTGATGAGGCGCAACAGGCAATTTCTGCAGGCATGAAATTAGCAGATCAATATAATCTGTATTGGGACAAATTTGCCTTAAAATACGAGAAAGCACAGGCTTATAAGGAAGCAGGAGATATGGTTTCAGCAAAAAAGGAACTTTCGGAGCTATTAGCAGATCCCCGTGGTACGATGAGCAAAAGCCGGATGGTGATGATCAATGAGATTGCGGGAATGGAGGCTAGTTTGGGGAATTTTGAACAGGCAT
>NZ_JAYLLN010000036.1:0-39785 GCF_037126265.1 Sphingobacterium tenebrionis | reverse complement strand
GGCGGCATGTTATCAATAGGTCAACTTTAAAAAAGATTGACCTATTGATAACAACTATTTTTAAATTTGAAAACTCGCCTGGATGCCAGTCCGAAAATAGGGAGGGTTACAATTCCTATCATAAAGCTCCTTCCTTAAACGGTTGGGGCTTTTTATTTAAAAATTGGCTTATCACAAGGACAGGTAATTCTAAAAATATATATGACCTAGAATGAATAGAATTATTAGAATTAATGAAAGGATATATACTAATTGATCAAGTTTGGTTTTTTTAAATTTTCTTTCAGTTTTTGTTTCATTCAATAAATTGTTATAAGTGTGAAATAAAAAGTAAAATATCTTAAAGATTGTATATAAAAAAATGATAATAATTGAAAATATAAAAGTATATGATATTACATAGTTAATTATTATTGAAAGTTCGTGTGAAAGCCCTTGACTTTCAAATTCTGGAACATAAATTTTTTCAGTATTGTTGATTCGCGGGTCAACTTCCCCCCATATACCGAATTTTAAAACTTTTATTATTGGTAAAGAATAATAAAAAAAAAGTGGAAAAAAAATACTAAGGAAATACAACTTCCTATAATAGAAATGATTTTCTTGAACATAGTTTAAAATTTCACCATTCAATCTGGATTAATTCTATAACAAAATACGATAAAGATTTTAAGATTAGTAACTGTTTAACACGTTAAATAATCTTTGCAGAATATGCAAAAGGATAGTTCATAATAATTAAAAACCCTAATTGGCGTACTGCTTTTAAAGCCGGCATCTTTGATCCCGGCTTTTTTTATGCCAAATTTTGGTATCTTTCTAAAAGATCTCACAAAACACATTAAACCTATGATGTATTTCCTGTTTAATTTTTCTTCCATTCTCCTGATCCTCATTTTTTTATTTATTTCAGGACTACATATTTATTGGGCATTTGGAGGGAGATGGGGGAGTTCAGCCGTATTCCCAACAAAGGACGATACCATAGAACCTAAAATGCCTGGCCCCGTACCAACCCTTATAGTTGCACTAGGTCTTTTTGGTTTTGCACTGATCATACTATTGAATATAATGGATCATAACCTTCCTATATGGGTTGATAATATTTGTAAATATGGTATTCTGGCAATCATCGGTATTTTCCTATTTCGGGCGATTGGGGATTTCCGATATGTAGGTCTATTTAAAAAATATAGAAATACAAAATTCGGAGTAAATGATAGCAAATATTACACCCCCCTTTGCTTGTTCATTGCGTTTTTGGGGATCATATTATTTTACTCGAGCACGGTCGTTAAACTATATGAATTTATTAAAGAAGCTTTTTAATAATAATCACTTAATCTCCTTATTTCAAAACACAATTTATAAAAACAATTCCTTAATAAGGATATAACATCCCATTGCCAACACAAACCATCCAAAAGCAGATTTAAGCTTATTTCCCTCAATTTTCTTAGATAGATAGATTCCAATAAAAATTCCAAGAATGGATAAACCGGAAAAAGTTAACAGCATCCACCAATCAATAACTTCATTTCCCTGCAAAACTCCGATAAATCCCAACAATGAATTTGCTGCTATGATAAACAAGGAAGTTCCTACAGCTGTTTTCATTGGCATTTTAGCAAATAATAGCAATGCCGGAATAATCAAAAATCCACCTCCAGCACCTACTAATCCGGTTAACATACCTACTAAAGTACCTTGCAATAAGATCATGGGATAATTATAAACTATTTTTTCAGCGTCCAAGTCTTTACAATGTGGGCAGGGACGAATCATCGATATGGAAGCAAATACCATTACGATCGCAAAGAGCACCATCAATGCAATGGGTTTGCTGAATTGAAAATTTCCAATGGTAAATAACACTTGTGGAATTAAAGGCAAAAGATAGGCCCGTGTCAAATAAACCACGGCAATGGATGGGATTCCAAAAACCAACACGGTTTTGAAGTCCACTTTTTTCTGAAGAGCTCGCTGTATCCCACCTACCAAGGAAGTGGATCCGACCACAAATAAGGAATAAGCAGTAGCCAAAACAGGATTGACACCCATAATATAAACCATAATTGGAACGGTCAGGATGGAGCCCCCGCTGCCGATCAACCCTAATGAAATACCCACAAAAATTGCCAATACATATCCAATTATAATAGTCACCATTCGTTTATCAATTATATAAAAGACAAAATTATGCGACCGCCAACTGGAAAGAGGTAACAAATGTTACCTATATTTGCAATTAGAGAATATTGAAATGAAAACATTAAAAAATGATCCTCCTGAATGTACCGGTAATCTTTTGGCCATGCGCGATACCTTGGAAATTCTTGGTGGAAAATGGAAACTTTTGATACTACATTATTTAATGACCCGCGATAAGCAGGTGAATACCTTTAAAAAAATGCAGCGGGAGATCATCGGCATATCTGCTAAAATGTTGACCAAGGAATTAAAGGACCTGGAAGCAAATCACCTGGTATTACGGGAACAATTGGATACGCGGCCGGTTACCGTTCAATACTCTATTACCGAATATGGCCGAAGTACAAAGGAACTTATCGAGAATCTGGTGAACTGGGGAACTTCCCACCGGATCAAATTATTGCATGGAACGCCATAAGTTTTAAATTTCTCGCCCCTTAGACTATCGTTTTTCCAATCGGTAAAAATTTCTTTAGAATTTTTACCGAAAACTTACCTGTTTTTACCGAGAACTCCTCTCGATTAGCCTATTCTGCCTGTCTGCGCTTTATTTCTTGACCTACCTTTGAGATATCAAATAAGAAATAAAATATTTAAAAACATTAAAAACATAAAGCCATGACAACTCTAGTAAAAACTTTCGCATTAGCAGGACTATTATTAACTTCTTCAGTAAGCCTATTCGCTTCAGAAGGAAAAGCGCCTAAATCTTCCGAAAAGGAATTGAACAAATCAAACGTTGAAAATGTAGTTGATGGATATATCAACGGAACAGTAAAAGGGGAGACCACTTACTTGAACCAACTATTCGACAACAGCTTTACCCAACGCACACAATCAAATCCTACACAAGAGCCAATTGGAAAATCGGCCTACATCAAACACCTGAAAAATCTTGACGGTATTACTTACCAATGTGAGGTAGATTATCAGATGTTGGAAAAATCAGATAACTACAGTTTAGCAAAAGTAACCTTGGATTTCGAAAAATTTACCCGGACAGATTATGTTACCATGATCCAAGGTAAAAACGGATGGTCAGTGAAAGAAGTAAATTCCGTATTCAAAAACAAATAGTTTTTCTTCAATATATCAAATCAAAAAGGCTTCCCATTTTAACGGGAAGCCTTTCTTTTTATATTACAGGTTGTATTTTATGCTTGATTACCTTTCCCAGAAGTAAGGAGGTTCAATATCCAATGCTCTCAAATAAACATAGCCCTGCGCCCGGTGGTGGATTTCATTCTCTAAGAAATACAAAAGGTTGTTATTGTTTTGATCTCTATACTGACCAAATAGATTGAAGGTTTCATAGAATTCTTCATCCTTTATCTTTCCGTAAAGTTCATTGATCTTTTCCGTTTGCTCATCCCATAACTTCAACACCTCGTCTTTTGTGGAAACCGAGATGTCATGGTTGAATGGTTTGTCATCACGGTCAACCATGCCTTCCAATCCCGGAACGGAAACAGTTAACATTTCTTTTAGCATTTCACCGTAGGTACGCATCCCACCCAAAAAAAAACGGAATAACTCTTCAGCCGGAAATTTTTCGATCGTTCTGCGAGTCAGGTTACGATGGCCTTGCCAATGTTTCAAAAACTCGTCTCTGTTTAAAAAAGTTGCTGTGCTCATAATGTTTGTATCTTTAATTCTTAACCAAAATTACGGGCGATAATGACAACCCTTTGTCAACAGAAAAAACAAAAACCAATTATTTTAAAATTCTTCCAACAGGGTAGAGGTTATGGCTATCCTCATAATAAGGACTCCGTTTATAGATCCATTCCAACTGCATGCGCGCACTCTCTGCTAATTTTTGATCCGCTTTCTTGGCCTCCTCAAATGCTTTTTTCAATTGAGGGTCGTTTTTCAATAGTTCAACAGCTTCTTCTTCAAAAATATAGGCCGAGAAATATTCCTTTTGGGATAGGATGGCATCAAAGAAATTCCAATTAAAATAGGAGTCAATGGCTTGGGGTTCTAAGGTTTCGATGATGTACCGGTTTTTTTCCTGGTTGGTTTCAATATACCAATCACCTGCGTAAAAAGTACGCTGCATTTTTTTAGCACTAACCTCCACACTATGGTGAGGGTAATGCCCTTCGTATGGGGAATTCTGGGTTTTGTAGGAATCGATATAGTACATTTCCACATCCATTACGGTATCTTTTTCTAATGGATGCATCTGTACCCCATTAATCTGTAATAGATTGACCAAATGATCATAACCCTGAGGTAAAA
This sequence comes from Sphingobacterium tenebrionis, assembly GCF_037126265.1. NCBI lineage: Bacteria > Pseudomonadati > Bacteroidota > Sphingobacteriia > Sphingobacteriales > Sphingobacteriaceae > Sphingobacterium > Sphingobacterium tenebrionis. The sequence goes on along the minus strand of NZ_JAYLLN010000036.1, from coordinate 35,330 downwards.
TATAGGCCTTAGGCTTTTTGATCGTTATTGTTGGGTCGTAAGTGGTAAAATAGGGAATGTTTTTCTTGAACGGTTTCTTGCGGTCATAATATAAACGCTCTAATCCACTTACCTGACTTGCCTTTTTACCGGATTCAAAACCTAAAAAGGTAATCAAATCAACTACAGCTGTATTGAGTTTCCAATTGATTGGGAATTCCTCTTGCTGTTTGACGGCCTCTTTGACCGATGACCTGATCGCGTGCAATTCCTGTCCATGTTTTCGGGTCTGCTCATAAAGAATATCCATCAAGTCGTAGGTTGACTTCACCCGATCGGCGTAGGGCTTCCACATATGTGTTTCCGGCATGTAGCCAATGGTATGGTGCAAAGCCGCATAACCTGTAGAATATCTCGGGCTTTCCAAAAATGATACAATCCCCGTTTCTGGGATTTCCCCTTGCGAATTGACATAAGGAATCATCGGGAAGCCTCTTTCCTTCATTTTCGCATACATCACTTCCGTGAATTTTTCACGCATAAATGGTGCTAATTGGGGATGTAATTTGTCTTTTTGGGTTTCGATCAGGGTCATGGTATATTGATAATCTGCACCATTGCTGGTATGGGTATCAAAAAACACATCTGGATCCCAAGTATTGAAAATTTCCTGAAACACCCTCGAGTTTCGGGTATCTCCCTTTAGGAAATCTCTATTCAAATCATAATGCTGGGCAGATCCCCTGAATCCATAAGCTTCTGGACCATTTTGGTTTACCCTAGAAACCCCTCTGTTCAACATCCCTGCAATATTATAGACCGGAATGACACAAAGGACCAGGTCTTTATCCAACCTCTTCAGTTTAAGGATGTCCCTGATGAACATCATGGAAGCATCAATTCCTTCCGGCTCTCCAGGATGGATGCCATTGTTGATCAACATCACTGTCTTTCCTTTTGCACGGATGCTTTTCGGGTCAAAATCGCCATCCGCAGAAAGTACGATCAATTGAATGGGTTTTCCTACATCGGATTTTCCATAATCAAGAATCTTCATGTCTTTCCTGCCAGAAGCTAATTGTTGGTAGTAAGGTATCAATTCCTCATAGGTACTGGTTATATTTTTACCTCCATGTTTCTCGAAAGGAGTCTGTTGGGCATTTAATTGTTGGTTGTTCATCGCCATTATTAATCCTAAACTCAATAAATAATATTTTATAGGTATGCTCATGCGGTTCTGGTATTAGGAAAACAAAGCTACTTAATATTAATGAAACGAAATAGGGGCTACCGATTGCTCGATAACCCCATTTTTAAGGTAAAAACCAGTAGGTATTAAAAGAATAATCTTTTATTCTTCATGGTATTATGCTTTCCACCTTTTTCTTGCTGATCTAATAGTTGTTTCAGCAGGCTCAATCCAAAAGAAACATATTTAGTAATCTTCAGCACTTTCTCCGGAAGTTTTACGGGCGCAGTCAAAATAGCCTGAACCATATCAGTAAATAGATTTATTAGTTTTTTCATTTTTGATTAATTAAACTGTTTTCCAATACGGTTACTTGACTTTTTTCAAATGAATGAATTGACTGTTGGACACCTCTCTTCTGTCTTCATCGCTGACGAATACCCATAAATTGATGTCTATTAGTCCCAAATCGTCCTCCAACAAAAACCTTACGCTTTTATCCATGCGTTTAAATGGTGGAGGTGTAACGAATTTGTTGGTAGCTGGATCATAGAATACCAGATGGACGAGATCATCACCTCTTTTCCTCGGTTCGCCTGCAGGGGTTTCCCAGGTTAGTTGAAGGTTTTTATTGTTCGTTGCATCCCTTTCTACTTTCAATTTATGAAGGACATTTAATGAGCCCTTGCTCAATTTGATTTTAGAAAGATCGAAATGTTTGATCAGTCCATCTCCAATCATATCAACCTGCATCAAGTTGGATATCGCTTCATTAAACGCTGTACGATCTGTTAATAAATGATCTTGATAACCCATATTGATGATTTCGGTGATGGGTTTCAAAAAGGAGATCGCTTTGGAAAACTTGAAACGGATAGCCGCTTGTTTCTCGGATGGAACACGATTCATTTTTTTTGGTAAACTTTTGATGACGTCAATGCCTCTCCAAGTGCTACCAACGATGTTTCCGACCTTGCCGGAAAATCCGCCTAAAATACCTTTAAAAATTCTTGCCATGATTTTAATTTTTTAATTTAATTTTACCATTGCGAGCATGCTTCGCTGTTAATTTTGATATCGATGGCTAAAATATCGTTGGGGGATTGCTGTTGGAAATTTTGAAAGTAATTGATAGTGAATTACTTATATTGACAGCAAATGAACGCTTCGTAAAAAGAATACAAACCAAATCATCTATACTATGAATCCTATTCTCAGAAACATCCTCGCTATTATTGTAGGTTTTGTTATCGGAAGTGCTGTAAACATGTTTTTTATAAGTATTTCTGCTTCGGTTATTCCAGTGCCCGAAGGTGTCGATAATACCACAACGGAAGGTCTAAAAGCAGGGTTACATCTTTTTCAACCCAAGCATTTTCTATTTCCTTTCTTGGCGCATGGTTTAGGAACGTTGGTAGGTGCTTTTTTTGCCGCCCTGATTGCAGCAAGCAGAAAACTGCTCTTTGCCATGGTCATCGGGTTTCTTTTTTTCCTAGGTGGCTTGGTAACTATTTTGATGCTGCCTTCCCCGATCTGGTTCACGATCGTGGATTTGCTATTCGCTTATTTTCCAATGGCTTGGATTGGTTACCTTTTATCTCAAAAGAAGAATCAAAAGGTTATCAATAAATTTTAATCTGTTAAATAAATGTTAAAACACATATTTATTGTAACGTATGCAACTATTCTACCGTTATACCTTTGAATTAAAGAAATCTATACGATTTTCATAATTTAGGTTAATAATTGGTTAGTAAAGCCCTGAAGCTCCCCGCTTCAGGGCTTTCGTAATTTATTAAGGTCCTTAAGCTGTTAAAAATTGTTAATCCCTCATCCCAGGTATAACATTGGCTATATACTTGCGTTTATAATAGTGAAAAGCAAAAGAGTAATAGAGTAAAGTAATTTCATAATTTAGGTTAATAATTGGTTTGGTAGAAATCCTGAGGTCCCCACCTCAGGATTTTTTTGTGTATTATTGGTATCTTTGTTGTTTCATCAAACGATTTTACATAGATGTCGATAAAAATTGGAGTTATAGGTAGCGGAAGTTGGGCAACAGCCATGATCAAGATGCTGACCGATAACCAACAAGAAAAACAGATAAATTGGTGGGTTCGCCGGCAAGAGGATTTGGATTATATTGAAACCTACCATCATAATCCATCCTATTTAAGCGCTGTTGAAATTAAATTGGACAAGATCGATCTTTTCCAAGAAGTTAAGGACGTGTTTGAAAACTCTGATATCATCATTTTGAACACCCCAGCTGCGTATTTAGAAGATGCGCTTAAGGATTTATCCCCAAACGATTTTCAAAATAAGTTGGTGGTATCTGCCATTAAAGGAATTGTGCCTTCCATTAAAATGATCGTAGGCGAATTCTTGAACAATAAATTTCAGGTTGCACTAGAGGATATCGTAGTCGTAGGAGGGCCTTGCCATGCCGAAGAGGTGTCTCTGGAAAAATTATCTTATTTGACCTTTGCTTCGAAAAACACGGCAAACTCTGCTGTTGTTGCACAATATTTCCAAACACACTATATTAAAACGGTTGTTTCCAACGATTTATTAGGTGTTGAATATGGGGCAGTACTTAAAAATATATATGCTTTAGCCTGGGGAATATGCCATGGCTTAGGATTTGGAGATAACTTCCAGGCAGTTTTGATTTCGAATGCCATTCGTGAAATGGAGCATTTTGTGAATGTTATTGATCCGCAAAAAAGAGAAATCAATCAATCTGCTTATTTAGGAGATCTTTTAGTGACTTCTTATTCTCAATTTAGCAGAAATAGAACCTTCGGAAATATGATCGGAAAAGGCTATTCTGTGAAGTCTGCGCAATTGGAGATGAATATGGTGGCGGAAGGTTATTTTGCATCCGGCTGTATACAGGATATCATCCATGAACACCATTTGGAAATGCCGATCTGCAATACTGTTTACAATATTTTGTATAAGAACCAACCGGCGTTATTAGAGGTGAAAAAATTAACCGAACAACTTACGTAATGATCACAAAAGAACAGATTGCTGAAAAATATAAAGAAATCCAAGAGGAGATTACCCAGGCCTTAGAAAAATTGGACGGAAAAGCTGTTTTTCAAGAAGAGCTTTGGGAAAGAGATGGTGGAGGAGGTGGTAGGACCCGAATTATTCAACATGGAGATATCCTAGAAAAAGGAGGGGTTAATTTCTCTGCGGTACATGGGGAATTGCCTGCGCCGATAAAGAAAGCTTTTGGCGTAGAGGAGGACCAGTTTTTTGCTACTGGAGTATCCATCGTTATCCATCCGAATAATCCTTGGATACCTATTATCCATATGAATATCCGCTATTTCGAACTCAATGAAAACATCCGATGGTTCGGTGGAGGAATTGATTTAACGCCACATTATGTGATCGAAGAAGATGCTAAGGATTTTCATCAAGCATTGAAAGCGGTTTGTGATCAATATTCCGCTCAATTTTATGAGGAGTTCAAAACCTGGGCAGATAATTATTTCTATATTAAACACAGAAACGAAACCAGAGGGATTGGCGGAATATTCTATGATAAGTTAACTCCCGAAAAAGCTGGGGTTTCCATGGAGGAAATTTTTGATTTTTCTTGTGCCTTAGGTCGATTGTTCCCAAAAATCTATACCGAAATCGTTAATAGAAATCGCGATAAATCCTTTACCAAAGAAGAGAAAGACTGGCAACTGTTACGTCGGGGAAGATACGTTGAATTCAATCTCGTATATGATTCCGGGACAAAATTTGGTTTGGAAACCAATGGAAGGATTGAATCTATCCTCATGAGCCTACCGGAACAGGCAAACTGGTTCTATAATTTTCAGGCCCAACCAGGTTCTAAAGAAGAGAAAACCCTTGGTCTATTGAAGAAGGGAATTAACTGGGTTGGATAAAAAAACATAAATGATAAAATACGAAAAGTTCGTTCTACCGAATGGATTGCGGGTCTTGATACACGAAGATCCCCATAGTTCCATGGCATGCATGAATATCCTATATGATGTGGGTGCTCGGGATGAACAAGAAGACAAAACAGGGTTTGCCCATCTGTTCGAACACCTGATGTTCAGTGGATCGGTTCATATCCCAAGTTATGATCAGCCATTACAACGGGTAGGAGGTGAGAATAATGCCTTTACCTCAAACGATATCACCAATTATTACATTACGCTACCTGCAAATAACCTCGAAACTGCCTTTTGGTTAGAGTCTGATCGGATGATGGGACTTGCTTTCAATGAGCAGGGTTTGGAGGTGCAGCGAAATGTGGTGATTGAAGAGTTTAAGCAACGCTATCTGAACCAACCTTATGGAGATGTTTGGTTGAGACTTCGGGAATTGGCCTATCAGGTTCACCCTTACAAATGGGCAACCATAGGTAAGGAAATCAAGCATATTGAAGAGGCAAAAATGGAAGATGTGAAAGCATTTTTCAAGAAATTTTATGCGCCAAACAATGCTATCATGGCCATTACCGGAAATGTAAAGTTAGAGGAGGTTAAACAATTAACCGAAAAATGGTTCGGCGATATTCCAGCTTCAGAACCCAATCTGCGAAATATTCCTCAGGAGCCACGCCAATTAGCACCCCGAAAACTGGAAGTGAATGCTGCTGTTCCGGTGGATGCTGTTTATTTGGCTTTCCATACGGTCGATCGTTTACATGATGATTATTACATCGCTGATTTGTTGACCGATGTGTTATCGCGTGGAACTTCCGCAAGGCTATACCGTCGTTTGGTGAAGGAACGCCATCTGTTTTCCGAAGTGAATGCCTATGTGCTGGGAAGTATAGATAATAACCTGATCGTAGTAGAAGGTAAGCCCCATGAGGCTGTGAGTACCGAGGAAGCGGAAAAAGCGCTTTGGCATGAATTGGAAGCTTTATCCAATGAATCCATCTCGGAAGAGGAATTGACCAAAGTGAAGAACAAAGTAGAATCGACCATGCGTTTTGCAGAATTGTCCATTCTGGATAAGGCCATGAATCTTTCTTTTTATGAGCTTTTGGGAAATGCAGACCTATATAATCAGGAAATAGAAAAATATATGCAGGTGAGCTGTACTGATATCCAGCGTTTTGCAAAGGAAACTTTTCGAAAAGAGAACTCATCCACGTTAATTTACCTTGCCCAAAAGAAAGGAGCATATGCTGAATAGATTTGACCCGCCAGCATTAAAATCGATCGATGAGATCCAAATAGAGAAACCGGAATCATTGGTTTTTAAGAACGGACTGCAGGTGTTTGTTTTTCATGCGCCCGAACAGGAGTTGTTGAAAGCAGAATTCGTTTTCAAGAACCTGTTTGAAAAACCGGAGAATCCGACCAGGAATTCGGCCTTGAGTTCCATGTTGAAGGAAGGGACTATCAAATTGAGTTCAGCTGAGATTGCTTCGCAGATTGATTTTTATGGTGCTTATTTAGTGCCTGAATTTAGTTATGATCATAATGCATTAACGCTTTATACCCTCAACAAGCATGTACATTCGGTTTTACCGGTGGTGCATCAGGTGCTGACAGCCGCACAGATTCCTCAAAAGGAGTTGGATACCTACATCCGTAACAATAAGCAAAGTCTACAGATCTCCTTGGAGAAATCTGATTTTGTCGCGCGTAGGGCTTTTTATAATCAGCTTTTTGGGAATACCAGGTATGGTCGATCGGTAACAGAGGGAATATTGGATGGATTGACCCGTTCGGATCTTACCCAATTGTACAAAAAACAGATTCAACCTCAGAATGGTGTATTGTTCTTATCCGGTAATATATCGGAGGAAACATTGGATCTTTTCCGCAATTATTTTGAAAACCAATGGGATGGAACGGAATCGTTGGAATATACGCCATTTCAGGGCGAAGGAAGTCAATTGTTAGATCTGCAGGTTATCCAAAAACCGGATGCCATGCAGTCCAGTATCCAATTGGGAAAAGTTTCCATCCAACGTACGCATCCGGATTATCCCGCTCTTCAGTTTGTGAACACGATGTTTGGCGGATATTTTGGTTCTCGGTTGATGGGGAATATCCGTGAGGATAAGGGCTATACCTATAGTATAGGATCTATGCTCGCTAATTTGAACCATGCCGGATTTTTGAGTATTTCTACGGATGTAGGAACGGAATATACGAAGGCTACATTAGCGGAGATACAAAAAGAGATCGAAAAGCTCCAACAGGAAAAGGCTTCAGAGAAAGAAATGGAATTGGTGCGGAATTACATGTTGGGGAGTATGTTGGGAAGCTTGGAATCTATTTTCTCGCACGTGGATAAGTTCAAGTCGGTATTCTTTTCGGGCCTGGACCTGAATTATTACCATAATTATACGGAGATAATTAAAGAAATAACTCCTGATCAGGTACAAGTTCTTGCCCAACAATATCTGGGTTTTGATGATATGTTAAAGGTCGTAGTAGGAGAGGTAAAGTAGGTATTATTTGCCATTTAGGATTTCATCAAATCCTGAATGGCAACTGATGCCAAGGCTCCACCAAATGCGGCTGGCAAATAAGACATCGTTCCATACGCCGATTTCTTAAAATTACTTCCATCCGTATACAACAACGATTCCTTATCCGGAAGTTCAGTTGAAAAAACTACTTTCACGCCCTTCTTAATCCCATGTTTTTTCAGCTTCTTTCTAATATGCTGGGCCAACTTACAATTATACGTCTTTCCAATATCCGATATCTTCAATTTTGTAGGATCCAATTTCCCGCCAGCACCCATGGAACTGACAAATGGAATCTTAGCATCCAACGCCAAGCGGATAAAAAATAACTTCGGCGTGATACTATCAATCGCCTCCACACAATAATCAGGTTTCAGTTCTAATAGTCCGGGGATACTTTGCGGAAGGATGAATTCTTGGATAACGTTCAATTCCAACTCGGGGTTAATGGCCAATAACCGCTCTTTCATGATCTGTGCTTTGGGCTCGCCATGATTGGTCGCCAATGCCGGCAATTGCCTGTTCCTATTGCTGGGATCTACCGTATCGGCGTCGATAATGGTCATTTTTCCAACACCAGAACGACATAAAAATTCGGCTGCAAACGAACCAACACCGCCTAAACCCAATACCATAACATGGGAATTTGCCAATTTCTCTAATGCTTCCCGACCAACCAATGCTTCGGTCCGGGAAAGCCAAGATAAATCCATCATGAATTATAAACTATAGTTAAAAACCTCCGTAAAATTTTTTGTAATCTGCTCTTCCAATTCTTTCTTGTCCACTTTTCGAGCGTGGCAAAAATAAGCATAAATATCGGAGATTTTAACCTGTTTATCGTCTGTTTCTAAGAATAAACGGTCTAAAGGGATGTTTTGTACAAGTTCTTCATGCTGCCCTTTTAAGATCAGAGGGCCTAGGGAAAGGTAATAACCATGGTGTAACAGGCTTTTAGCGAGTTCCCAATTCTTTGCGAAGCCATGGAATACAACGGGAACATCGGTTTTTAGGCGCATCAAGGAGGTCAGTACCTCGGAATAGGACCGGACGCAATGAATTACCAAGGGCTTTTGAACTTCTATTGCCAATTCAATTTGCCTTTCAAAAGCCATTGTTTGTCGTTCAAGTGATGGCCCGTTCATTTTATCCAAGCCACATTCGCCTACAGCAATAACGCCCTCTTTGGCCACATAGATTTTGAGTGCTTCAAATTGTTTCTCGAAGTTTTCGTCGATATACCAAGGATGAATGCCTGCACAACATGGGGTCTGCGTCAGGTAATCCTTCGAAACGATCACATTTGGAATTTCCAGATGCTTACTGTCCGCATAGGGATGATGGGTATGGATGTTGATATACACGAGATGTAAAATTAGGAATTAATCCTGATTAAGCTTCAATTTCCTCACAACGCTCAAATTCAAGGACCACGATGCCTGAGGTGGTATCAATCTTGAACCGTTTCCGACTATGATCCACATCAAAAGTCTTATCGATTTCGGGTACTACCTCCGATACTTCTAAGATTACCGGGTAGCCTTCATAAGGGATTTCTGAACGGGAATAATGGGTAACATGGTCAAATCGGAACTTTTTCTCCTGCGCATGGTCACCTAATTCACTATCTACCAATAAGGTCACCACTAGACTTTGTGTCATGGAATCCTCTTCTGTACGAACGATTTCAGCGTCCAATAATGCATTAATGTCAATTGCCATAGCTGTTACCTATAAAGTTAAAACTAACGTTGCTGTATATGCAAATAACAGTTGAAGCCCAGTTTCTGTTTTATATATTAATTAAAACTGAAAACAAAATTCCGGTTCTTAAGATCCTGAATTACTTTTTTAAGCAATTCTTGTTTTGGATCCAAGGTTGATTTAACCTGAAACCTTTTTATAAATGGATGCTTTCCAGGTGTATTTACCTGTGAATTTGATGTAGGCTGGTTTTTACGATTGAACATAAGCCATCTCCTTTTTTTGATTGTTTATACTGGTTATTGTCAGTCTATTTAGCATAGGAAGCTATCACTGACCTATTAAAGATAATGAAATTTTAAAAAAGGATTGCATATCTTCGTTACAAATTTTAAGCTTTGTTAAAAATCGCCCATCATACTGCATATATCCATCCATTGCCTGAGGGACATCGATTTCCAATGCTAAAATATGAATTGATCCCCGCCCAATTACTCCATGAAGGTGTAGTAAATAAGGAAAGTTTTTTTGAACCAGGACTCGTCGATCGGGAAACCGTCTATCTTGCACATGATAAAGCTTATGTGGATGATCTCCTGGATCTTCAATTGGATCCCAAGATGGTGAGGAGGATAGGATTCCCCATGTCCAAAAGTTTAGTGGATCGGGAGCTTTATCTGATTGATGGTACGATCAAGGCTTGCAAAGAAGCGTTTAAGTATGGGGTGGCTTTCAACACTGCAGGTGGCACCCATCACGCCGGAAGGGATTTTGGCGAAGGCTTTTGTTTGTTGAACGATCAGGCGGTTGCAGCGGCCTATTTATACGAACATAAATTGGCAAAGAAAATCTTGATCATTGATTTGGATGTACACCAGGGAAATGGAACAGCCCATATTTTCGAGGATCATCCGGATATCATCACTTTTTCCATCCATGGGGAGAAAAACTTTCCCTTTAAAAAAGAAAAATCCCATTTTGACCTGGCTTTATCCGATGGAATAGATGATATGGCCTATTTAGATATCTTTTTAAAAGCCTTGGAGAAGGTAATGGATTTTGCAAAGCCTGATTTTGTATTCTATCAAGCTGGGGTAGATGTGCTGGCCACCGATAAACTAGGTAAATTTAATTTAAGTCCTATGGGATGTAAACAGCGCGACATGATGGTCTTCCAATGCTGTAAGGAAAGGGGGATTCCATTAGAAGTAAGTATGGGGGGAGGTTATTCGCCCCAGATTAAGGATATTGTCAATGCACATGTGAACACCTACCGTAGTGCAATTGAAGTTTTTGATTTATAAATTAGTATTATGTTTTTTCACCAAGAAGCAAATTTTGAACATTTAATCATACATCATGTGGGTAATAAAGCCCAGGATGAATTTTATACCCTATCTGATAACGAGATTGACTTGAAATCTGATGAGGTGTTGACTGATCTTTTGATGCAATATTTCATGCGTCCCTTTGCCAAGGCGAATGAAGTCTATCGCTTTTACCATCCCAATGATGAATTGGAACTGAACGAACTCTATTATTTTTCGAAACAATGGTTCGATAAAAAGATTTCCTTTTTGGATTTTTCGCATGCCATTGCCAAGTTTTTGTTTGAAGTAACCGAGCATCCAAAGATCAAGTCGGGCGAATTATATGTCGTAGCCTTAGATAATGTGCAGATGGAAGGCGAGGAGCATCAGGCCATCGGTATCTTTAAGTCAGAGAATAAGGAGGCATATTTGAAAGTGTTTCCGCAGCAGGATGGCCTGAACGTAAGCTATGAGCAACAGGCTATCAATATCAATAAATTGGATAAAGGGGTAGTAATTATTAATACCGAGCAGGAAGAAGGCTATAAGGTGTTATGCCTTGACCAAACCAATGGCTCCGAAGCGGTTTATTGGAAGGATGATTTTCTGAAGATCAAAACCCGTAATGATAATTTCCAACAGACTGGCAATTTGATGAAGGTTTATAAAAACTTTGTCAATGAGAAAATTGATGAGGTTTTTGATATGGATAAAGCGGATAAGATTGATTTGTTGAATCGATCCATGAATTACTTCAAATCCAAGGAAACCTTTGATGAACAGGAATTTAATGAGGAGGTAATCTCCAATCCGGAGGCCATCAGTTTATTCAAGGATTATAAGCAATCTTTTGAGGATGAATTTGAAACGCCTTTTCAATCCAATTTTGATATTGCAGGAAATGCGGTAAAGAAAATGGCAAGTAGTTATAAGTCTGTATTAAAATTGGATAAGAACTTTCATATTTATGTGCATGGCAAAAGGGAATTGTTGGAAAAGGGATATGATGAGGATAAAGGCATGAATTATTATAAGTTATACTTCGAAAACGAAGATTAAAACATGTGGATTAGGGCCATTAAGAATAGATTGATTTGGTTAACTCTATTGGTATTGATGACCATTGGGTTTAATGTGTTAATGTCCTTTCCAGAATGGATTGAAGATAATTATAGTCGAACATTCTATCCGATTTTCAGTTACCTGCCAAAGTTTCTATTCTCTTGGATTCCTTTTAGTGTCGGCGATTTGTTTTATGCTGGGATTGTCGTTTTTCTATTAGTGTTATTGTGGAAAGGTATTGCCGGGTTATTCAAAAAGCAATTTTCGGAAAGTTTGAAGGCTTTTTTGACGCTTCTTGTTGGTTTGTTGGGGATATATGCATTTTTTAATATTTCATGGGGCTTGAATTATTACCGTATTCCAGTCAGTAAACAGATGGGAATTGCAGTGGATACGGTACGTTTGGAAGATCATCTGACTGTGCTGGAGGCTCATATTGAAACGGCTAATTTATTGAGAAGTGGATTGGATTGGAGGAATCAGGATAGATCGAAAATAAATAAGGACATAGAGGGGTTGATGCAGGAGGATGTGGTTTTTCCGATGCTTTCGCATAGTCAAGTGAAGATTAAGAACCCTTTGTTTAATAGTTTTGCTTCTTATATGGGCGTGTCGGGATATTTTAATCCTTTTACGCATGAGGCACATATTAATGGGGCGATGCCAATGGCTGGTTATCCATTTACGGTGAGCCATGAATTGGCACATCAGATGGGGATTGGATTTGAGGATGAATGTAATTTTATTGCTTTTGTGAAATTAAAGGATCATCAGAATTCTTTTTACAGCTATGCAGCGTATTATGAAAGTGTGAGGTATTTGCTGAATTCGCTTTATTTGGTGGATAAGGGTTTGTTTGAACAGTATAAGGAGAGGCTGTCGGAGAAGGTGCTGGCAGATTTAAAAGAAGAGCAGGAGTATTGGAAAAGGTATACTGGATGGATTTCCGATTTTTCTGGGTTGTTTTATGATCAATATTTAAAGCATAATAACCAAGCAGAGGGAATGGCGAGGTATGGGATGGTAAGTAGGTTGATTATTAATTATTCGGTGGGGGACTTGAATAGATAATAATGATTGAGAGGAGGTATTTCAGCGTCATTGCGAGGAGATACTACCGCGTCATTGCGAGGAACGAAGCAATCTTTCGATTAGTGAAAAGATTGCTTCGTCATACCTCCTCGCAATGACGCAGAGCTCGCAATGACGTAAAGCTCGCAATAACGCGAAGTTTTAAACATCATCCTTCTTATACCGAGAAACTTTCTCCGCAAGCGCAGGTTCTGGAGGCATTTGGATTATGAAATTCAAAACCCTTTCCATTCAAACCATCCGAATAATCCAATTCCGTTCCTGCTAAATACAAATACGATTTAATATCCAAACAAATCTTCACCCCATTATCCTCAAAAAACTGATCGCCTTTTTTCTCCTCATTATCAAAATGAAGCTTATAGGATAACCCAGAGCATCCTCCACTTTCTACCGCTACTCTCACAAAATAACTTGAATCATAATTCTCATCACTCATGATCTTTGCTACACGTTCTTTTGCTTTATCTGTTATGGTAACCATCTTTTCTTCTTTTTTATAAAATACAAAGTTAATCAATTTATTAGTTCCTCCGATTTGGCATTCATCTTAAAATTGTCATATTGACCGAATAACAATAACCGATGAACAGTATCAAACAAACAGTAAAGGACGAAACCTACAATAATCCTTCCTTATACATCTGCCAGATAGGCGAGGAATTCCGAATACTATCCACCGCTTTTTTCAATTGTAAAATCGCTTCATCAATCTCTTCCAATTCATTATACCTACTGAAGCTAAACCTTAAACTGCAATAAGCCTCCTCATCCGATAATCCCATCGCTTTCAACACATGAGATGGATCACGATCGCCCGAAACACAGGCTGAACCAGATGAAATACAGATTTCTGGTACTTTAGTCATCAATTCTGAACCTCTAACATAGGTAAAATGCACATTGGATGTATTCGGCAAACGATCCACTTCCTTACCATGAATATTAACCTCCGGAATTTCCTGCACGATCTTTTCTTCAAAATAATCCCGAAGATTCCCCAAAGAATGAGCCTCTTTGGCCAAAAAGAGAGCTCCCCCCAAACCTACGATCTGCGGAACGGCATATGTCCCCCCACGGAAACCATGTTCTTGATTTCCACCAACAATCAACGCTAGAATCTGTATCGGTTTGCTTTTTCTTCTGACAAATAAAGCTCCCGAACCTTTTGGTCCATGAAATTTATGGGCACTCAAACAGAGGATATCGATAGGAACCTCCGCCAAATTCAACGGCAATTTTCCGATCCATTGCGTAGCATCACAAAAAAACAACACATCTTTCTTAGCACAGATCTCCGCAATTTCTAAAATCGGATGAAGTACACCAGTTTCATTATTTCCAGCCATCAGACAGACCAGGATCGTATCTTCCCGGATACTATTTTCCAATTCTTTTAAATCAATTAACCCATTCCCATCAGATCCCAAAAACTGAATTTCGGCACCTGACTTTTCAACAGCTGAACACGCGCTTAATACAGCTTTATGTTCCGTTCTACAAGTAATGATATGCTTACCTTTCTTTTGGTAGGCCTGAAAAACCCCTTTGATTACGGTATTAATGGCTTCAGTAGATCCACTGCAAAAGAATATCTCCTTGGCTTGACAGGAAAGTACTTCCGCAACCTGGTTTCTTGCTCGTTCTACCGCATGATTGGCCTGCCGACCTAATTTATGCTGTATACTGGATGCATTTCCATAGGATTCGCGCAGATAGGGTAACATCGAATCTAAAACCCGATCATCCAACTTTGTGGTCGCATTATTGTCAAAATATAATAATCCCATCTGATAAAGTTATTTAAAATATCCCCATACATCGCAAAAACGCTTATAATTTTTAATTTTGCGATTCAGATTAAATCACACTATATGAAAGTTGTAAATATTGAAGCAAGTTTAGAACGTTTAATTGATAATACCATCCAAGCAATACCATCGGTTTTGATCGGATTAGGCATCTTATTCGTTGGAAAATACATCATTCGCTTTATCTTAAAATTAATCGATAGAAGGTTTGAAAGAAGAAATGTAGACATGTCCATCCGTACCTTCATCAAAAGCATCGTTAAGATTTGTTTATATGTATTTCTTTACCTTACAGCAGCAGGAGTGATGGGTATTCAAACCACTTCATTTGTGGCTGCACTAGGTGCTTTTGGTCTAGCAGTTGGTATGGCTCTGCAAGGAAGTCTTTCCAATTTCGCGGGTGGCGTATTAATTCTTTTATTTAGACCATTTGACGTAGGTGATTATATTTCAAGTGCTAATGGATCTTCCGGGACAGTGGAACGTATCGATTTATTGTATACTACATTAATTGACGATGATGGTATCCGGGTATTCAGTCCTAATGGTACTTTGGCCAACTCCGTTATCAAGAACTTTACAAAAATTGCGGCAAGGAGAATGCAGTTTTCCTTGGTGATATCCTATGATACCAATATCAAACAGGCACGGGAAATGATCCTGCAGACAATAGCTAAAGAATCTCGTGTATTGGACAAACCGAAGGCTGAAGTGTTGGTAGGCGACCTGAAAGAGTCTGGAATTACCTTGAATATCCGTTTATGGACAAAACGTGAAGATTATTGGGCAACCAAGAACGAATTAGGGGAAGAAATCAAGAATGTTTTAGAAAACCAAGCTGTGACATTCCCGATCAATACGGTGAAGATGTTAAAGGATGAATCGGGTGATAATCCAGTTGTAGAGGCTTAATCCTTTGAAAGAAGTCTAATCCATCGAGTTCACCAATACAAAATATCGGTAAGCTACAACGGCCTGTTGTAGCTTACTTAATTTTGAGGGATCCTTCTTGCTATAACTCGGCAAGATTTTTTGATTGATACGGTTCAATATTTTAAAGAATCCTTTCTTCATGTTGTATTTTTTTGCGGTTAGTGGGCCAAATAATTAAGTCCTACAGCTAATAAAGCCCCAATTATCGGACCAATTACCGGAACCCAAGCGTATCCTCCATCAAATCCCGCCTTGTTTCTGATCGGTAAGATCGCATGCATGATCCTTGGACCTAAATCCCGCGCCGGATTGATCGCATAACCTGTAGTTCCACCTAAGGAAAGCCCGATTGCCCAAACCAGGAAGGCTACTGGAATCGCCCCTATGGAACCCAATCCAATCACTTGATCATCCGAAAACTTGGCATCCTGAAAATGTAGGATCGTAAAAATCAATACAAAAGTGCCAACAATCTCTGAAATCAGGTTGATAGGTTGGTTGCGGATGGCCGGGGCGGTACAGAATACCGCTTGTTTTGCTCCCGCATCTTCAGTTTCATCAAAATGGTTCTTATACATCAACCATACCACCAAAGCTCCCAACATCGCCCCAATAAATTGTGCGGCGATATAGGATAGGGAAGTAGCAAGGTCCAATTTCCCCATCGCTAGGTTGGCGATCGTTACGGCACTGTTCAGATGGGCACCACTG
This sequence comes from Sphingobacterium tenebrionis, assembly GCF_037126265.1. NCBI lineage: Bacteria > Pseudomonadati > Bacteroidota > Sphingobacteriia > Sphingobacteriales > Sphingobacteriaceae > Sphingobacterium > Sphingobacterium tenebrionis. Next base: position 19,067 of record NZ_JAYLLN010000036.1, on the reverse strand, counting down.
TATGGTCCTGCGATATTGACGCCTACGAATACCGCCAATGCCCAAGCCGTCGAGATCACGATCCAGCCGCTATTATTTCCTTTGGTCTTATTCAATACCACGTTTGCCACTACACCTCCTCCAAGAAGGATCATGACACCTGTTCCTATTAATTCTGCTAAAAATGGACTCATATTAGGTTTATCTGTTTTGTTTAGGGATTATCTGACCAATATTTAACGGCATTTACCGCTCTATTCCAGGAAGCAATATATTCTTTTAATTTACTGGATTTCCTAGGGCTGATCCGTTTATCTTCTTTCCATAACTCTTCCAGTTCTTTCACATCTTTCCAGAAGCCCACTGCTAGACCAGCCAAAAAAGCTGCTCCCATAGCCGTAGTTTCTGTAATTTCAGGCCTCACCACGGTGCTGTTTAGGATATCTGCTTGAAATTGGATTAGGAAATTGTTCTGCGTAGCTCCGCCATCAACTCGTAACTCCTTAATTTTTGTTTTGGAATCTGCCTCCATGGCCTTCAGGATATCATAGGTTTGATAAGCGATACTTTCCAATGCTGCTCTCGCAATATGGGCGTCGGAAGTACCTCTGGAAATACCAAATAGTGTTCCTCGCGCATTTGCATCCCAGTGAGGTGCACCCAATCCGGCAAATGCAGGAACCAGATAAACCCCATCCGTATCATCCACGCTCGTAGCCAATGCTTCGATATCACTTGATTTTTTAATGATCTTTAATTCATCGCGAAGCCATTGTACCACAGCTCCTCCAATAAATACACTGCCCTCTAGTGCATAGACCACATCTTTTCCTATTTTCCATCCGATCGTGGTCACCAATTTATTCTCTGATTTCACGGGCTTATTGCCCACATTCATCAATAAGAAACAGCCGGTACCATATGTATTCTTCGCCATGCCTTTTTTCAGGCACATCTGTCCAAATAGGGCTGCTTGCTGATCACCCGCAATACCCGCAATCGGAATGGATTTACTTCCCAATTCGGTGGATGTTTCTCCATAGATCTCGGATGAGCTTTTTACTTCAGGGAGGATAGAAGCTGGGATATCAAAAAGGGCCAATAAGTCCTTATCCCATTCCAAAGTATTAATATTATAAAGCATAGTGCGGGATGCATTGGAAACATCCGTTACATGCACCTTTCCATCGGTTAGATTCCAGATCAACCAACTGTCTACCGTTCCGAAAGCCAGTTCATTACGTTCGGCTAGCTTACGTGCTCCTTTAACATGGTCCAAGATCCATTTGATCTTTGTTGCTGAGAAATAAGAGTCGATCAATAATCCTGTTTTCTCCTGAACCTTTTCTAATTGTCCTTTTGCGATCAACTCTGCACAATAGTCTGCTGTCCTACGATCCTGCCAAACAATGGCATTATAAATGGGAACTCCCGTTCGTTTATTCCATACAATAGTGGTTTCCCGTTGGTTCGTGATACCAATCCCTTTGATGGATTCCAGTTTGGTTTTCGATTTGGCCAATACCTCCGTTAATACAGCCAATTGACTCGACCATATTTCCTGCGGATCATGTTCTACCCAGCCTGATTTTGGATAAATCTGCTGAAATTCCTTCTGGGAAATATCAACGATCTCTCCCTTTTTGTTAAAGAGAATGGCACGAGAACTCGTTGTTCCTTGGTCTAAGGAAATGATGTATTCTTTCATTATCGTAATTTATAAAAGGTTATATTATAATAAGTAACGGGAAGCTAGTTCCTCGTATTCTTTAACTTCTTTTTCCACCCAGTCTTCTGGTTTATTCAATTCCACAGCCATGATTTCTGCCACCTTTCTTGCCGCTATGATGGAAGCTTTTGCATCCAATAGTAATAGCCGACATCTACGGGCTAAAAAGTCCTCCACTTTATGGATAAATTCATGTCTACAGGACCATACCACTTCCACCAACTGATAATCATAACCTGGTACAATTTCTTCCTTCCATGTTGGATTTTCCTGCGCCAATAATTGAATGGCCGCATAATCCTTTCCATACAAACTCCAATGTCCATGATAACGATCTTTCGTAGCTCCATGTATAGGCATCTGTTTCGTTTTACATGGCACCGGGATCAAACCGGCTACTGCTATAGCCATATCAACGGTCTCTTCAGCCATTTTGCGGTAAGTGGTCCATTTACCGCCAGTGATGGTCACCAAATTAGAATCACTTTTTATCAGTTTATGGTCTCTGGATATTTCTTTGGTGCTTTCACCATCCTTTCCAGTAGGCGCTGCCAAAGGTCGTAGGCCGGCATAAATACTTAAGATATCCGCACGTGTTGGGGCAGGGCTTAGGTAATTTTTAGCTGTTTCCAGAATAAACTCAATCTCTTGATCCATTGGCCTAGGCTCATTCTCATGTTCATCGATGGGAATATCTGTCGTGCCCAATAATACTTTTCCATGCCAAGGCACACCAAATAACACCCGACCATCCGATGTTTCGGGGATCATTAAGGCGTCCTTGCCGTCTAAGAATTTCTGATCGATCACAATATGTGATCCCTGGCTTGGTCTAACTAGGTTTTTATGCGTAGGGGTATCCAATTTCAGGATATCATCCACGAAGATTCCGGTAGCATTGATGATCACCTTTCCTTTTGCTACAAATTCCTCACCCGTTTCCTGGTCCTTACAGATTACAGCGGATAATTTACCCTGTTCATCTTTTCGGAAATTTTTTGCTTCCACATAGTTTAGAACAGTGCTTCCATGCTCCACAGCTGTTTGGGCTAGGTTCACCGCCAATCGGGCATCATCAAATTGCCCGTCGTAATATAAGATTCCACCATGCAGATCTTTCTGTGCTATATGCGGTAATTTTTCTATCACCTCTTTTTTGGAAAGGGAAATGGAGTTCCCAACCCTTAAACTCCCTGCCAACCAATCGTAAAGCTTGAGTCCGATCAAATATTTTAATTTGCTGAAGGTAGAATAAACAGGAATAACAAAGGATTGTACTGTCGAAACATGCGGCGCATTCTTGAAGATACGACCTCTTTCCTTTAAGGCACCGATAACCAGTTTAATGTCTCCATTCGCTAAATATCGTACCCCGCCATGGACCAATTTAGTACTCTTACTGGATGTCCCTTTGGCAAAATCATATTTCTCCAGCAGTAGAACCTTATATCCTCGGGTGGCTGCATCTACGGCAGTTCCAAGACCTGTGGCCCCACCTCCGATGATAATTATATCCCATTTTTCTGTTGTCCGAAGTCGGTTTAGTTGATCTTCTCTTGTTAGCACGGATTGCATTGATAAGTGTTTTAGCTAAAAATAGGGAATTTATTAGCTATTTGACAACTTTATTAAACTTATTTATTTTTTTTCTTTTTGTTTCGAAAGATAATTTAACCTTTTATTAGCTTTTTAAAGCTAATTGCTACTTCAGTTCTAAAATTTACCTATATTAAATTTTCTACTTATTAACTGAACAGGAATATGTCATACTTATATGAGTAATATTTTATTTACGCAAACGGTTGTGTTCTCTTTTTGAGGTAATTTACATCAATTATGGCGTAAAATAATATAGATTTGACCTGATTAAATAAGTGATTACTGAAAAGATTTTATAGAATTGTAAACTAAATCTACAATAAACGTTTTTATGAGCTAATATACTTGAAAGGCGGACTAAATTATGGAATCAGATCCTACCTTGCGTCCTTTCAAACCGTATATTTTTTCAATGGAACCATCAATATTATGAACGAAACAAAAAATTCTTCTAGAAGAGATTTCCTTAAGAAATCTCTAATCGGAGCTGCGGCATTCACTATTGTACCGCGCTTTGTATTGGGTAAGGGCCATCTGGCTCCAAGTGATCATTTGACAAAAGGTGTCATTGGGGTAGGTTCTATGGGACGCGGACATTTTGGCTATGCAGGAACAAAAACTGTTGCCATTTGTGATGTGGATACCAGGCACTTGGCATTAGCGCAAAAAGCGCTTGGTGGTGGTATTAAGGAACACCACGACTTCCGTGATCTGATCAATAATCCAGAAGTTGATATTGTACATATCGCAACTCCTCCACACTGGCACGGATTAATGGCCATGGAAGCTGCGCGTTCAGGAAAGGATATCTGGTGTGAAAAACCAATGACCAGAACCATTGGTGAAGGTAAAAAAGTGAAAGAAGCTGTAAAACAGCATGGAAATATTTTCCGTTTGAATACTTGGTTCCGTTTTGATGCCAATTTCTATGGCATGAATGTACCTGTTAAAAAGATCAAAAAATTAGTGGATACTGGTATGTTGGGTTGGCCTTTGAAAGTGACGATCAGTAAACACACCGGTTTTGACTGGAAATTTTATTGGGTAGGAAAGGAGAACCTTCCGGTTCAACAAGTTCCTAAAGAATTGGATTACGATATGTGGTTAGGTCCAGCGCCATACAAACCATACAGTGCACACCGCGTTCATACGACTTTCCGTGGGTATTGGGATTATGATGGTGGCGGTCTTGGTGATATGGGACAGCATTATTTAGATCCTGTTCAATATTTCCTAGGAAAAGACAACGAAAGCCCGATCAAAGTAGAGGTGGATGCTCCACAACAACATTCGGATGCTGTCGGAACATGGCGAAAAATCACCTATACCTATGCTGATGGATGCCAGATCATCTTAGATGGTGCTGGTACAGAAGAAGGTAAAGCGTATATTGAAGGACCTCAAGGTAAACTATACCGCGGATTCCAATCCGATATCGCTGATATGGAGCGTAAATTAGCCCAATACCCAGATCCTGCTCCGCAGATGACGGATTTTGTGGAGGCCGTACGCACGCGTCAGAAGTTCGCACTGAACGAAGAAAACGGTTATTATTCATGTACTTTGGTGAATTTAGGCCTAGCGGCATTGCGCTTGAACAGAACCTTGCACTTTGATTCTGCAAAACAAGAGTTTGTAAACGATGAAGCTGCAAACCGCTTAATTAATCAACCTATGAGAGGACCTTGGTCATTCTAAAACCTAAAAGAAATCATGAAAAAAGTATTTAACACGATAACCGCTTTATTATTTATACAGGTTGCGGCTTATGCCCAGCAACCTGCAAACCGTACCTCGGCAACCAAAATTGCAGATGTATTGGCGCAACAGCCCGCCGAAGAAATTGGTAAGTTTAGCCAGGCCATGAAGGAGCTGGAAGGATTTACAGCTGATGATGTAACCAACTTATTGATGGGCTTGAAACCACAAGGTGGAAACAATGCACCTGTGGAATATGCAACCAATTCCTACGCTTTTTATGTGATGCAACCAGGCTTTGATAGCCAACGTGCAAATTATGTGCAAGGTCTGCTTGCTGCATTGGATAAATTGAAAGATGCCAATAACAAAGGTTATGTATTGGAATTACTGAAAAACTGTGCGAAGAATGAGGCTATCGAAAAAGTAGTGCCCTATCTTTCAGATGAATACCTAGCAGAAAAAGCTGCTCGAGTATTGAATGGCATCCGTACCGCTGAATCTGCAGCAGCATTGAACAATGCTTTGGCCAATGCACCTTCCGAAAAGATTGCCACTGCTATTGTAACGGCTTTAGGTGACCTGGAATCCAAAGAAGCAGAAGCCAAGATCATTGAATTATTAGGGAAATATCCTTCTGATAATTTCCAATTCGCTGGATTGACTGCGTTGAGCCATATTGCTGGAACAAATTCAGCGGCCATTTTCCTTCAAAAAGCAAAAGAGAAGAATTATGCATTTGATCGTTCAAATGCTGCAGCATTAGCTATCCAATATGCAGACAAATTGGTAGCAAAAGATGAAAATGCTGCTGCAACGAAGTTCGCAAATACCCTTTACCAAGAGGCTGCAGCGGCTAAATCGGCAACGATTCAAGCTGGAGCTTTGGGTATTCTGACAGAAATTTCTCCTAATAAACAAAAGAAGAACCTCATCAAATTAGCGGCTTCTGATGATAAGTTGTTGAGAAATGTGGCTTTAGGCCTATTAGCTGATGAAGCATCGGCTGGTGATCTGAAAAAATTAGCAGCTTCTCTTAGAGGATTAGATGCCGATAACCAGGAAGCCGTTCTGAATTTTTTAGCTTCCAAAGATGCAGCTTCTACCATCTCGACCATCGAGAAAAATTATAACAGCCTTAAAGATGAGGAAGCTAAAATTGCCGCATTAAATGCATTGGCTGTACTTTCCAAAGGAACCAATACCGCATTTTTGATTTCCAAGTTATCGGCTGCATCGGATGCAGAGACTAAAGCTATCAAAACATTGATTCTTTCAGCTAAAGATGCAGGCACCATCGATGTGGTAAACCAAGCTTTGCCTACAGCTGATACGAAAACACAATTAGCGCTTTTGGATGTCCTTGCGCAAAGAAGCAATGCCAATGCGGCGACTGCTGTACTTGGCTTGACAAAATCCAATGATGCTAATGTGCGATTAGCGGCTTATAAAGCTCTTCCGAATGTGGTGAACCCAGATAATTTTGAAGCATTGATCAATCTATTGGATTCAGAAAATGCAGAAGAAGTAAAGGCGGCTCAACGTGCTGCTATTATCGCTTTAAACGCAAGTGCGGATAAGGATGCAAAAATCCAGAAATTAGCTGCTAATATTTCTCGTTCTGCCGCTCCTTCAGCAGGTAAATATTTCCCAATATTTGCTGGTGTGGGTGGTGCAGAAGCGCTTAAGGCAGTACAGAATTACAACAATAGCAATGGACCACTAAAAGCGGAATCCATTCAGGCCTTGGCCAACTGGTCAAATCCAGAATCTTTGGAAGCTTTGATCAAGTTGTCGAGAACCGAAAAAGATGCGAAATTGTTCAACAGCATTTTTACGGGCTTGATCAAACAGATCAATGCCAGTAAGATCACGCCAGAACAGAAAACCTTGTTCCTAAAAGATGCCTTTGAAATTGCACAAACTACTGCCCAGAAAAAATCGGCATTGAGCAACCTGCAATCCACTGGAACTTACCAAGCCATGATGTTTGCTGCTCCTTATATGGACGACAAGGATCTAGGAGAGACGGCATCCAATGTAGCTATGAACGTGGCTATGGATAATAAATCGTTCGTAGGTAAGGAAGTACGCGGTATTTTGGAGAAGGCTGCTGGTAAATTGACCGGAAGTGAAAGCTCCTACCTGAAGGAAGCCGTAGTACGCCATTTGGCGGAAATGCCTCAAGGAGAAGGATTTGTTTCTATGTTCAATGGTAAAGACCTAACAGGTTGGAAAGGACTTGTTGGAAACCCAATCTCCAGAGCTAAATTATCCAAGGCAGAATTAGCAACCAAACAAGCAGAAGCGGATAAGAAGATGCGCGAAAGCTGGTCGGCTATCGATGGAGACCTTGTTTTCTCTGGACATGGCGATAATATTGCTTCTGTTAAGCAATATGGCGATTTTGAAATGTTGGTGGATTGGAAATTGGATCCAAATGGAAAAGAACCAGATGCTGGAGTTTATTTAAGAGGAACGCCTCAAGTTCAGATCTGGGATATTTCGCGTACCAATGTTGGAGCGCAAGTGGGTTCTGGTGGTCTATATAACAACAATAAAGGCGGTAAAGACCCTTTAATTGTTGCTGATAATGCATTGGGTGAATGGAATAATTTCAAAATCCGTATGGTTGGTGAAAATGTTTCCGTTTGGTTGAATGGTCAATTGGTAGTGGACAATGTTCCTTTGGAAAACTATTGGGACAGAAATCAATCGATTTTCCCAACCGAACAGATCGAACTTCAGGCACATGGTTCTCGCGTATGGTACCGCGATATCTACATCAAAGAATTAGCGCGTAAAGAAGTCTATACCTTGAACGATCAAGAAAAGAACGAAGGTTTCGAAATGTTGTTCGATGGAACAAATCTAGATAAATGGACCGCTACTCCGGCTTACGAAATTACACCGGAAGGTTATATCCGTTCAAACCCTACTGCAAAATTCGGTAAGAATCTATATACCAAAGAGCAATATGGTGACTTCGTTTATCGTTTCGAATTCAAATTGACGCCTGGAGCCAATAATGGTGTGGGTATTCGTACGCCTTTAGATGGTGATGCTGCCTATGCAGGAATGGAAATCCAGATCTTGGACGATGGGGCAGAGGTGTATAAAAACCTTCAGCCTTACCAATACCATGGATCGGTTTATGGTATCATCGCTGCAAAACGAGGATCCCTAAATCCAGTTGGTGAATGGAATACTGAAGAAATCCGTGTTCAAGGAAATAAAATCAAAGTGACGGTGAATGGAAAAGTTATTGTGGATGGTGATTTGTCTGCTGCCAGCAAAAATGGTACGGCTGATAAGAAAAATCATCCTGGATTGTCCAATAAAGCTGGTCATATCGGTTTCTTGGGCCATGGTACCGAAGTGTTCCTTCGTAATATTCGTGTGAAAAAATTGTAGTTACCCATTTGTAACTTTAATATAAAGGGTTGTTCAAATTGATTGAACAACCCTTTGTTTTTCTGAATTATCTCGTATAATTGCCTTACAACCCAAGATTCATCGTATGCGTAAGATTAACCTTTATTTATCCCTGTTTTTTATTGCTCCCATTTCCCAAGTTTATGCGCAATTGGCGCCTCTAACGGTCGAGAAGATCATGCGTGATCCGAAATGGATGGGTACTGCACCCAGTAATTATCGTTGGTCTGCTGATAGTAGATACCTATATTTCGATTGGAATCCCAATAATAAAAACGAATCGGAAGTATTCCGTTGGGATGTGAAAAAACAGCAATATGAACCCAGTACAGACAGTATTGCAGAACGCGATATCGCTCCAAATTATGTTTTAAGCCAAGATGCCAGCTTAAAGGCCTATGAAAAGAATGGCGACTTATATCTTGTAAAACCCAAATCGAAAAGCGAGATTCAATTGACCGAAACCTTGGAAAGAGAATCTTTATTGGGGTTTCTTGCCAATAATGATCTCGTATTTGTAAGAAATGAGAACCTCTATGCCTTAAACCTGTCCACTATGCAGCTCAAGCAATTGAGCAATTTTGTAAAAGGCCAAGCGCCAGGAAAGGGAAGCGGATTAAGCGAGCAGGATAACTGGTTAAAGAAGGATCAAGAGGAGCTATTTGATGTATTCAAGGATAAGCCTAAAGAAAATAATAGAAAGCCTACAAAGACCTTAAAACCTCAATATATTGGCGATGGAATTTTAGCTGGTTGGAGTGTCAATCCGAATGGGAAACAGATCAATTATCGATTGGTCTATCCGGCAAAAGGAAATCGAAATACAATTGTTCCTGATTTCATCACCCGCTCGGGTTATGTAGAGGATCTGAATATGAGGACTAAAGTGGGTAATGCCTTGACCCAATATCGATCTTTCCTCTACCAATTGGATCGGGATACCGTGTTGGAGATTAAATCAGCAGGTATTTCCGGCATCAAGGATCTTCCAGCTTATCTTTCGGATTATCCAGAACGCTTGGCAAAACTACAGGAATCAAACAAAGATAGGGCTGTGAATTGGGGGGTCACTTCTTGGTCGCTTGATGGAAAATATGGAGTTATAACCGCCAAATCGCAGGATAATAAGGATTTCTGGATCTTACAGGTGGATCCATCAAATGGGAAGTTAACGGTATTGGATAGGCAACATGATGATGCGTGGATTTCTGGTCCAGGAATAGGGCGGGATGTCCGCTGGATAAATGGTCATACTTTTTATTTCCAGAGTGAAGCGAGTGGGTATTCCCATTTGTATACTTATGATCTATTGAACAATGAAAAGAAACAGTTGACTTCTGGGAATTGGGAAGTTCAATCGGTGCAATTATCAAAGGATAAGAAGTCTTTTTATCTTTCTGGTAATAAGGAACATCCTGGGATAACACATTTTTATACCTTGAACGTTGTTGGAGGGGAATTGACGCAGATAACCCAAATGAAAGGAGGGAATGAAGTAACATTATCTCCAGATGAGAAATGGTTAGCGATCAATTATTCCAGCATGAACAAGCCTTGGGAATTGTATATGCAGCCCAACAACCCAAAGGTTGCCGCCAAGCAAGTGACCAAGTCGACAAGTGCTGAATTTGATAGTTATGCCTGGAGGGAGCCGGATATGGTTAAATTCAAAAATAGACATGGAGATGATGTTTATGCGAGGGTATACCCAACTAAAAACCCTCATCCGAATAAGCCAGCTGTTGTTTTTGTGCATGGTGCGGGATATCTTCAGAATGTACATTTTTGGTGGAGCCAATATTTCCGCGAATACATGTTCAATAATATGTTAGCGGATCATGGTTACACGGTAATAGATATTGACTATACTGCAAGTTCTGGCTATGGCAGAAATCATCGTACGGGAATTTATCGACATATGGGAGGTAAGGATTTAACGGATCAAGTGGATGGAGTGAATTATTTGGTCGAAAATTATGGGGTAAATCCGGCTAATGTGGGTATTTATGGCGGTTCATATGGTGGATTTATTACACTGATGGCTTTGTTTACGGAGGCTGATAAGTTCAAATCTGGCGCAGCTCTTCGATCTGTGACCGATTGGGCGCATTATAACCATGGGTATACGGCAAATATTTTGAATACGCCGGTGGAGGATCCTATTGCATTCAAACGGAGCTCTCCGATTTATTTTGCGGAGGGGTTAAAGGGGAATTTATTGATGTTGCACGGGATGGTGGATGTGAATGTGCAGTTCCAGGATATTGTGAGATTGAACCAGAGGTTGATTGAGTTGGGCAAGGATAATTGGGATTTGGCGGTTTATCCCGTGGAAGACCATGGTTTTGTGACGGCAAGTAGCTGGACGGATGAGTATAAGAGGATCTTTAAGTTGTTCGAAAGAACATTGAAGGATTGATGGTTTTTTTAGTGGGGAGGTTAGTTTTTTTTCATGGTGAGCGAAGTCTTTGTCATCCTGAGCGTAGTCTTTGTCATCCTGAGCGAAGTCGAAGGATCTGTACGGTTGTATCCGAACAGATGGTTCGACTACGCTCACCATGACATGCTTGAAGATTGCTTCGTCGTGCCTCCTCGCAATGACGAGAATTCCGCAATGACGGGGATTCCGCAATGACGGTAAATAACGAAGTTAAGCTACGTCCCTTAGATCCACAGCAACAACTCTTGAAACCCCTTGCTCCACCATCGTCACTCCATAAATAATATCCGTACTTGCAATAGTCCGTTTATTATGCGATACCACAATAAATTGCGATTGGTTCGAAAACTCCCTGATAATGTTATTGAACTTATCAATATTTGTATCATCCAATGGTGCATCCACCTCATCAAAAATACAGAAAGGGGCAGGTTTCAATAGGTACAAAGAAAACAACAAGGCTGTCGAAGTCAATGTTTTCTCCCCACCAGACAATTGGTTGATCGACAATGGTCGTTTACCCTTAGGCCTAGCGATAATATCAATATCCGATTCCAATGGATTATTCGGATCGCTCAATACAATATCACAGGAATCCTCTTCATTAAATAAAGACCGGAACACCTGAATAAAATTCTCACGAACCGTATTAAAAGCATACATGAACTTATCATTTGCCGTCTGATCGATTTCCATGATCGTGCTCATTAAGGAAGCTTTCGCTTCCAACAAATCAGTTTTTTCCTTCTGAATAAAATCATGCCTTTGGCTCATTTCATCATAAGCCTCTTTGGCCATTGGATTGATCACACCATAATCATCCAACTGCTTCTTCAATTTCTGACAGCTGTTTTCCAATTCCGGCCATCTCGGTCTATTTTCAGGGATTTCTCCCTCTAAAAGATCCTGGAGATTAATATTGAATTCTACCGACAACCTTTCTTTCAATGAATTCAGATCAATCTGTAAACTCGTCTTCTTATCTTTCAATTCCGAAATCAGGGTATCACAGATTTCCTTTGATTTCCGTAAAGAACTGATTTCCTCTTCCACATCGTTGATCGTCTTCCGGGAGGCATAAAAATCTTCTTCCACTTCCTGCAATCCCCTTTCCAAGGATTCTTTCTGCTCATACATGGTCAAAAGATCGGAATCATCATGGTCTACAAACTTCAGTGCTTCTTTCATTTCCACCTTCACCTGCTCATATTCCAAACTGTTTTTCTCGATCCGCTTTTCAAAATCCTGCTGCTGCGCATCGCGGTATTCCAAATCCTTGTTCAAGGTGGAAACCTTGCTCTGTTGTTGATGGAATTTGATATTGATCTGATTGAATACCGTGGATTTATCGGTTAAGATCTCTGAAATATCCCTAAAAGATTCCTGAAGACGCATTAATTCCTCCTGATCATTCTCCGATTGGATTTTAAGGCGCATCAATTCCGGTTCCGCCTTTTCCAGATCGATCGAAAGCTGTTGGATTTTGGTCTCAATATCCAATTTCCGGTTCTGACTGTTGTTAATGAAGGTCAGGTATTGTTCCTGTTTGGTTTTAACCGAGATCAATTCATTGTTCAAGCGATTCAATTGCATGCGTTGTTCATCAATGAATTCCTTTTGCGAACTTCCTTTAAAGGAGATCAGTTTACCGTTTAATTCCTTTTCCGTTTTTTGTAATCCCTCTATCCGTTGGTTCAGGGTCTTGATCTCCTTGGCAAGATTTTCCAAGTTCTTTGCCCGACCAATCCTTTTCCCTTCGAACAATCCTACCGAACCACCACTTAGGCCTAATCTGGTTTTGCTGTATTTTCCTTCTCGTTGTAGGATAATACGTTGATCCTGTGGTAAACTGCTTTCCAGGTTGATCTCCGTTTCGGATTTCAGCAAGAAAACATGTTGCAGCAATAAACTGCAAAGTGGTCTATATTTTTCCTCCACCGATATGATTTCCATGGCAGAAATCAACCGATCATCGGACGGATAGGTAGGTTGATCATTCGCCAATTCGTTTATAGCATCTAAAACGAAGAAATTGGCTCTTCCACGAGAGGCTTCCGACAATAAACGGATGGCTTGCACCGCATCTTCCTTAGATTCTACCACATAATGGTTCATGATAGGTTCCAAATAATTTTCAATGGCTACCCGATAATCCTCCTTACAGAATAGAATATCTGAAAATAGGGGATGTTTCTGTTTCCAACCCGCATGTTTTCTTAAGAAACGGATGGATTCCGGGAATCCTTCCAAGTTATCCACCAACGATTTGGTCAGGTTATATTCATTCTGCTTGGAATCGGCAATCCTTATCTCTTTATGTAGGTCATCCGTACAGGACTTGATTTGCTCTTCTGTCTCTTTGATTTTTCCTTGTAGTTCCTGTTCGGTTTGCATGGACACATCAAATTGCTCCTGTTGAAGGCTCACCCGTTCTTCGAGTTCTGCAACCACCATATTGAACTGGTTAAGTTCCTGCTCCTTGGATTGGGTATCGGTACTGGTCCTTAAGGATTCCTGCTCCAACGCATCTCGTTGTATACCAAGAACGGCAATATCCTTTTCCAGTTTATAGATCTGGTTCTGCAATTGGGTACTCGATAGATTAAAAGCATCCAATTTTCCTTTAGCAGCTTGTTGCTGCCCTCTTAAGGCATCCACTTCCTGTTTGTTCGATTCCAATTCCAAACTCATGCTCTCCAGTTTTCCCTGCTCCTCAAACAGCTCTTCGTTCAAGCGTTTGATGTTATAGAGCACATGGTTCAACTGTTGCTTATCGTTGTTCAGATCATTGTTCAACCGAGCATCCTTTTCCTGTAGATGCTGCATCTGCGCATTCTTGATCTTTTTTTCCGATTCGTAGGAACGGATTTTATTTACGTATTCATTGGTGATCTTCTGTTGGGTAGCCAGGTTCTTCTCTTTGGAAAGGATATCCTTTTTTAAGACCTGCAAACTACTTTCCTGCTGCGTGATCTTGGTTTGGAGTTTGAGCAGTTCATCCTGTTGATTGCCCTCTTGTTCCGTGATCCGCTCCAGGTCCTGATGAAAACCTTCCAGCTTATAATAGGCCAATCCGATGCTCGCCTCCTTATATTCTTCTTTTAAACTGAAGTATTTGGCTGCTTTTTTGGCCTGGTTCTCTAAGCTTTTTAAGTTCTTATGAATTTCGTACACCAAATCCTCCACGCGGGAAAGATCGGCTTCCGTTTCTTTCAGTTTGGATAAGGTCTGTTTTTTCCGAACCTTATATTTTGAAATTCCTGAAGCCTCTTCGAAAAGATTTCTTCTTGAATTTTCCTTATTGGCAATGATTTCATCGATCATCTTCAACTCGATGATCGAGTAGGTGTCTGCCCCGATACCGGTATCCAAAAACAGATCGGTAATATCTTTTAGCCTACATTTTACATCGTTCAACCGGTATTCACTTTCCCCTGTACGGAAAAGCTTTCGTGTAATGGTTACCGTGGTAAATTCGGTAGGCAATATATTTTTGGTATTATCAAAGGTCAAGGATACTTCTGCAAGATTTGCCGGTTTACGGTTCTTTGTACCATTAAAAATGATATTCTCCATTTTCTCCGAGCGTAGGGTCTTGGTACTCTGCTCGCCCAAAACCCAACGGATGGCATCCACGACATTGGATTTGCCACAACCATTTGGGCCGACAATAGCGGTAACCCCTTCATTGAAATTGATGGATACTTTATCTCCGAAGCTTTTGAATCCCTTGATCTCTAACTTTGTTAACTGCATGCGCGCTTCATTTCTTAAAAACAAATGTTTGCGAAAATAAGGAATTTATTGAATTTTTTGGAGTAGGATAAACTTATCAACGTCTACAAAAGGTAATTTGAAAATACCATTTGCACCACGGAGGTAGGCAGATACTGCCCCAACGGCCCAAGCATGCTTTTCGGTGGCTTGCCATTTCCTTGAGGTCAAAGCCTCGAAACCATAAAATTCACCATAATTAAAGATCACCTCCAGGTCTTCTTGAATAAGATGATCACCCTCCCAAGCCCAAGTCCAGGTATTTTCGCTACGGTTCCAAGTCCCAATCAGAAGATATTGGAAGGAAAGGGAAGGACTTCCATCTGCATGGAAAAACTGTATGCTGTTTTGGGATTCATCCAGCGCATAATCGCTATAATCTTCCAATCCAAAATTCAATAGCAATTCTTCCTGTTTATCGGTAACAAACTCATGGGCTTTTCCGTGCAGGACCTGAAAGGCATCATTGAAAGCTATGTTTTGAGCAGCTTGGTTTTCACCTGAAATGTTTTCCATGGTATAAAAATAAGAAAAGCCCATATAAAATGGGCTAATCTAATTATGGATGTATTGTAAAGCTGCCTATTCTTGGTCGCTCAAGCTGATTTCAAGTGGAAATTTCTCATTTCCTTTGATACCGTTGATGCGGATATTATGGTAAGAACCAGATTTTAGGTTCACATTTTCTTTTTGTGCCAAAAGGTTTCCGGCTTCATCAGTGGCTTTGATCGTAAATGTTCCAGAATTTACAGGGCGAAATACCTCCGTAGTTTCGATCGTCGCTGCACTTTCCTGAACTTTATTCATGAAAGCTGGAATCTCTTGATCACCAATCGTGATGTTGATCTTTTCTGCTCCTGTTGCCAAATGGAATACACGAACACCTGATTTTGTTCCCAAATCCTTTACAGCGATGTTTTTCGCACGGACGAATTTAGGTTTCTCCACCTGTCCGTAAACAAAACAACTGTAAGAAAGGGTGTCAATGAAGGTCAAATTGGTGTCAATCATCACTTCGTTGGCATTGCTGCCTTCTTTTGTAAGTTTGGAACGGTCAATAACTTTGATGTTCTTATTGCCTGGGATAGCTAAAAATCCTTCGTTGGATTTATATTTTCCAGATTGTATTTGAATTTGGTTGTTGTTTACCAAGTAAAGTACGCCACTTTCAGTAGGGTAAAGGTTGGTTAAGGTGACTACCGATGTAGAAGGTATATCTGAATCGTCTTTCAAACAACTTGTTAAACTGAATACTCCTGCTACAAAAACGAATAAAATGCTAAATTTTTTCATGTTCAATTATCTCTTTTCTTTAAAATTCAGAACGTTCTATCCTAAATACGTTAACGCCTTCAAAATTGCTACACAGGAAAAGAAAAAATTAAAAAGATTTTCGGAGAGGATTGGTTTTATGAGGTTCTATCAAGGCCAAAAATTGCGGTAATCCCAGTTTTGCAATGCTTAAAACTTCCTCCTCATAGATAGGCAAAAGCTGCATAATATGAACACCAGTGGACTTTTTACCATCAAAGACGGGCTTTGGTAGTCCATCAAGATCTGGCGTGACCAGCACGAATGAATTTAATTTGGATTCTTGGCTAATTTTTTGTCCAAACCGGATGATTTCCCCTGGGTTGAAGGGGCAATCGCCACGCAATTGATTCGCTAGATAACCTACAACATGTGCCCAAGCCATATCTTCGCTATCCATCTGCAGCATCAACTCCACCTTTTCTTTCTGATCGGGAGTAACCGCAAAAGAAGCGCCATAAGAAAATGTGCACAGGGGTTCCGAAGTATCTTGGTTGAATACCAGGGTATAAACAAAAGGTAAGCCTTTTTTGACTGATTTTTCCCGAAACACGGCCGATTTCTTGCCCATAACGCTTTCCATACTATCGCGATAATGTTCCAATGGAGATTTTAAAAAACCAGGTTTGCTGAAGGCCATAAGATGTTTTTGCAAAGATTATTCCGCTAAAGTAGCCTTTTTATGTAAAAATTGCAGTTGATGCTGTCAAATTGACTTAAAATTAACAATGGAATACTCCTTGATAATATACTGGACAAACTATAGAAAAATATTATAAATTAAGGATATGCAAGAAGAGAAAGGTACAATTTCCATTCATACCGAGAATATCTTCCCGGTTATTAAAAAGTTCTTATACTCAGACAATGAGATTTTCTTACGCGAATTGGTTTCCAATGCCGTAGATGCCTCTCAAAAAATCAAAAGATTAGCTTCTTTAGGTCAATATGCAGGTGAAGTTGGCGATTTAACCGTCGATGTTAAATTGGACGAAAACGCAAAAACCATTACTATCTCTGATCATGGTATCGGAATGACGGCCGAAGAAATCAAAAAATACATCAATCAGATCGCTTTTTCCGGTGCTACGGAATTCATGGAGAAATTCAAAGAAGCCAATGATGCCAATGAAATTATCGGCCGTTTTGGGTTGGGATTTTATTCGGCGTTCATGGTGGCGGATCTGGTTGAAATTGATACCTTATCTTATCAGGAAGGTGCAGAACCTGCACATTGGACCTGTGATGGTTCTACCTCTTATGAGATCTCCAAAGGTGCGCGTACCACGCGCGGAACCGATGTGATCCTTCATATCAATGAAGAATCCGCAGAATTCTTGAATAAGGCTAGAATCCAAGAGATCTTAAACAAATACGCGAAATTCCTTCCGGTTCCGATTCGCTTTGGTACCAAAACGAGCAGCGAAGAAGATGGAGTAGATGCCGATGGTAAACCGGTGTATAAAAGTGTGGAAGTTGATAATATCATCAACAATACCAACCCTGCCTGGACAAAATCGCCATCCGAATTGACCGATAAGGATTATTTGGATTTTTATCATGAACTGTATCCACATTCGATGGACGAACCCTTGTTCTGGATCCATTTGAATGTAGACTATCCGTTCAACCTGACAGGTATCCTGTATTTCCCGAAAGTAAAGAACGAGATGGAGATTCAACGCAACAAAATCAAGTTGTATTCCCGTCAGGTATTTATTACGGATGAAGTGAAAGATATCGTTCCTGAATTCTTAATGTTGTTGCAAGGGGTTATTGATTCACCGGATATTCCATTGAACGTTTCCCGTTCCTTCCTTCAGGCGGATAGCAATGTGAAAAAGATCAACAATTACATCACGAAGAAGGTAGCCGATAAGCTTCAGGAAATCTTCAAAGCAGACCGTAAAGGGTTTGAAGAGAAATGGGGAGATATTGGTCTGTTCATCAAATACGGTATGTTGACCGATGAGAAATTTGCTGAAAAAGCGAATGATTTCTGTCTGTTGAAAGACGTGGATAATCAATATTTTACTATCAAAGAATATTACGAGAAGGTCAAAGATATCCAGGTGGATAAAGATGGCAATATTGTATACCTCTATGCAACCGATAAATCACAACAGGACAGCTTTATTGCGGGTGCAAAAGCTAAAGGTTATGATGTGTTGGAATTAGATGGTCCTTTGGATACCCACTTCACGGGTTATTTGGAGCAAAAAGGAGGGGAGAAGGTACAATTGAAACGAATCGACTCGGATGTGATCGAGAAATTGATTCCAAAAGATGAGCAGATCAGTCTGAACCTTTCCGAAGAGGAGAGCAAGAAGGCTTCGGCGATCTTTGAAAAGGCGATTTCAAGAGCAGACATGAAGGTGGAGATCGATGCCTTGCCTGAAGGGGATTTCCCAGTTTCGGTGACCATGGATGAGTTTATGCGCAGAATGAAGGATATGGCGAAAACAGGTGGTGGCATGGGCTTTTATGGAAGTATTCCGGATAATTATAAGGTTACGGTTAATGGAAACCATCCATTAGTGAAACGGATCTTAGAATCTTCGGAAGAAGAAGGATCGCAGTTGGCAAAACAGGCTTTTGACTTGGCGTTATTATCCAGAGGATTGCTGACAGGTCCTGAATTGACAGCATTTGTTAAACGTAGTGTGGATTTGATTTAATTCAACTATAAAATATGACAACCAGAAAACCCCAATCTCCATTGGGGTTTTCTGTTTTTAGGTAAACCAATAAAATTAGGATTATTCAATCAGTTTTAACACCTTTAAATTAAGCTTCTTATCTTAGCATTAATTATCCATTTTCTCGGCATGGTGTCCCAGTTGTGCCTTCAAAATATGTTTGTTTTTGGGTCATAATCGTACTTTAAGTAGGTTTAAAGTATGGTTAAAGTAGGGGGTTAGTATATAAACCATACATTTTACATACTTTAAGGTTACTTTCAGTATGGTTTAACTACGAAGGATACTCAACAAAAAGAAGGTGTCTAAAAAGGCACCTTCTTCTGTTTTATAGCTTTCTGGAGCTCCATTATAATTTCATGAGCAATATTAGGCTGCAAGTCGATGTTTTGTACTTTTCAGC